>NZ_DCSO01000045.1:87473-88529 GCF_002325665.1 Methylophaga sp. UBA1464 | reverse complement strand
CGACCTCATCCAAATCAAATGTTGGTGGATGAAATACATCCAGCTGATCCAGGCTGCGGCCCTGCAATAATTCGGTGACGGTACGTTCCAATGCCACTTCAAAACTCGGATGTGCGCCAAACGAGGCAAACACTGAACCATCTTTTGGGTTAATTAATGTCACGGACATTACTGGAAACTGACCGCCCAGTGATGCATCAGCTACTCGCAGGTGATAACCGTGATCACGTAATTCCTGTAAGGCCTGTTGGATTTTTGGGAAACGGTTAAGTATTTCATCAGGGACTTCCGGCAGGCAAAGCCCTTCGGCAATGATCTTGTTTTTCACATAACGTTCAAACACTTCAGACAAACCCTGAACACGGGCTTCATTCTGCGTATTACCGGCTGACATGCCATTACTGACATAAATATTGCCAATCACATTGACTGGAATGTAACGGATTTCACCATCACACAAACGTTGGTAAGGCACGGCACAGATACCGCGTTCGCCATCACCGGAGTTGGTATCAAACAACATATCCGGCGTTAGTTCATTTTCCGGATCAAAATATTTCCACAGGCTTTCATCCATCAAGCCTTCCGGCATCTCATCACCATCAATATCAAACCAGCGTTCATTGGGATAGTGCACAAATTCACTGTTACTGTGATGTTCGCCCAGATAGAAATCAGCAAAAAAGTAATTGCAGCTAAGCCGTTCGAAATACTCGCCCAAAGCACTGGGCAGACAGGCTTTTTCACTGCTGCCTTTGCCATTGGTAAACATTAAAGGACAGGTTTTATCGCGGATATGCACAGAATAAACATTACTGACCGGATTGAGCCAGGAGGCTTCTTCGATATCAAAACCAAACGATTTTAATTTGGCCTGCATGGTGGCGATGCTGGTTTCCAGATCGCTGTCTTTGCCTTTAATAAAGGTTTGTTCAGTCATGATGAAGTACTCGTGTGGATAAAAAAGCCCCCAGTAATGGGGGCTTTTTCAGTTAGCCTGCTTTGGCTTCACATCTTAACAGCTTTGCGGGTTGTGCTTTTTGCATAATTGCCATT
>NZ_DCSO01000045.1:85672-87429 GCF_002325665.1 Methylophaga sp. UBA1464 | reverse complement strand
TTGCCATTGCCTGATTTATGAGTCGATGGCATCTTAAAATTTATTTTTTGCCGAGTGCTAAAAAAGCGCCCACTACCACAGCTACAGCACCACTAATGATGAACCACATGGTTTCATCGGTAAAACGGCCAGTAAGTGTTTCAGTGACCTGATCGCCTAAAGACTGTGAAGCATTCCAACCGAAAATCAGCAGAATAACGCCGACAACTAACAAGATAATGCCTAAAAGTTTGGAACTCATATTCTCTCTCCTTTAATTATTTTATTTATGTTCTCCATAGATGTTCCGGCAAATCACAGACATTGATGATTTCGGCTCCTGCATGAGCGACCAGATCATCGTTTTCGACTGAGCTGCCATTTACACCTATCGCGCCCGACATAAATGCTTCATCATCCACAATCGGTACGCCTCCCGGAAAAGTAATCATGCCATCGTTTGAATGCTCAATACCATATATAAGGCTGACCGGACTGAGACAGTTGACCTGTTTCTCCACTGGGTATGCCGAAATAAACGGCGTACGGGCTTTTTTGGTGGCAATATCAATACTGCCTACCCAGGCAGGGAATGTGATTGCAATGACAACAATGTTGAATAAAAGCGGTTCCACTATAAAAGTCCCAGATATAAGCGCATTAATGTAAGTCAAAACGACTTATTTCATTTGATGACAGGATAAGCCTATGAGAACCGTTTTTTTATTACTCAGCGTAACTCTGAGTATCTTGGTAAATCAGGCCATTGCTGAAGATCGTCAGGCTCTCCAGCAACAACTTAATCAGGCTTGCGAAGCAGCGAGGTTGGAGAAACTGAAACCTGTACGTGAAAAATATGCAGCAGAATGCGTTGCGCAGTGGGATCGAAGCCAGGAGTATTGTGATCGTTTTTACAGTGATTATGGCAATCAGGGCGGTGCTCAAACGCCGTTGTTTTACGATCTGCCGGAGTGTGAAAAGGCCTGGAATTATCTTAATAGTCAGCGTCGACCTGACTAAATGTTCAGTTCAGATATTCTTGACCAAAATTGCTTGGCAACTGAGGATTTTGGAGTGCCTGTATGCGAGTGGCTATCTGATAGTTGTGTGTGGAGGGATCATGGTTTTTTAAAGCCACTATTTTGCCCCTGAAAAAACAATCACTTGTCTGTACTAAGTAGGTAAAAAAGCGTATGCTGTGCGCCCTTTATCACTAACTGATTTTATGGCCGGAAAACTTTTTATCAGAACCTTTGGTTGCCAGATGAACGAGTACGACTCGAACAAGATGGCCGAGGTGCTTGCTGCGTCGCATCAACTGGAAACAACCGATATCGCTGAAGAAGCGGATGTGTTGTTGCTCAATACCTGTTCGATCCGCGAAAAAGCTCAGGAAAAAGTTTTTCATCAACTGGGTCGCTGGAAACGCTGGAAGGATAAAAAACCGCATCTGGTGATCGGTGTCGGTGGCTGTGTGGCCAGTCAGGAAGGTGAAGCGATTCGTAAACGCGCGCCTTATGTGGATCTGATCTTTGGGCCGCAAACCCTGCATCGTCTGCCCATCATGCTGGATGACGTCAGAAAAAATAATAAACCGGAAATTGATATCTCATTCCCGGAAATCGAAAAGTTCGACAACCTGCCTGCACCGAAAGCCGATGGCCCAACAGCGTTTGTTTCTATCATGGAAGGTTGCAGCAAGTACTGCACATTCTGCGTCGTACCGTATACCCGCGGTGAAGAAGTCAGTCGTCCTGTGGGGGCCGTGCTGCGAGAGT
>NZ_DCSO01000045.1:75078-85612 GCF_002325665.1 Methylophaga sp. UBA1464 | reverse complement strand
GGGGGCCGTGCTGCGAGAGATTCGACAATTGGCTGCGCAGGGTGTGCGTGAAGTCAATCTGCTTGGCCAGAACGTGAATGCCTATCGTGGCATTATCGAAGATGATGAAACCGCTGATCTGGCGTTACTGATGCACTACGTTGCTGCAATAGATGGCATTGAACGTATCCGTTTTACCACCTCGCATCCGGTGGAGTTTTCTGACTCATTGATTGAAGCATTTGCCGAAATCCCTCAATTGGTCAATCATTTGCATTTACCGGTACAGTCCGGTTCGGATCGCATTCTGGCGATGATGAAACGTGGTCATACCGTCGCGCAATATGTTGAAAAAATTGAGCGAGTGAAAAAAATCCGCCCGAACCTCAGTATGTCGAGTGATTTTATTGTCGGTTTCCCGAATGAGACTGAAGAAGACTTTAATGCAACGATGGCGCTGATTAACCAGATCGGTTTTGATCATTCTTTCAGTTTTATCTATAGCGCGCGTCCCGGTACACCGGCAGCGATGTTTAATGATTCAGTCTCTGAAGAAGAGAAAAAACAACGCTTGCAAATTATGCAGGATCGTTTACGTGAACTTGAAAATGCGGTCAGTGAATCCATGCTCGGCACGGTGCAACGTGTATTGGTAGAGCGGGCTGCACATCGTGATGCAGCAGAAATTGCCGGACGAACAGAAAATAATCGGGTAGTGAATTTCCCCGGTGATATTGCGCTGGTGGGGAAGTTTGTCGATGTGCGAGTCACAGAGGCACACACCAATTCCTTGCGAGGTGAACTTCTTGCTGATAGCGTTATCTTATAACTCCTTTATGGAATCAAATTTGTGGTCACTCCAACTGTAACAGTTGACTCGATAAGCTTTGAATTAAGTCCTGCGGACAACCCCCGATTAGCCAATTTGTGCGGTCACCTGGATGAACATATCCGGATGATGGAACGCGGATTTGGTGTGGAAATTAATAATCGTGGTGGAAAATTCCAGATTATTGGCAAGCCGGAAATGCTGACTGAAGTACAGGAAGTGATTCACGCGCTGTATGCCGATACCGCACAATCCATTATAGAACCCGAACAGGTTCATCTGGCTATTCGTGAATCAGGCGGCACTGAAACCACCGGTTTTGAGGAAGAAAAAGAAGTCACTATCAAAACCAAGCGCGGTTTGATCAAGGCGCGTGGCGAAAATCAACAGGCCTATCTGCGTCGCGTCATGACCCATGACATTAACTTTGGTGTGGGACCCGCCGGAACCGGTAAAACCTATCTTGCAGTCGCCTGTGCGGTAGAAGCACTGGAACGTGATTTTGCCAGACGAATTGTGTTGGTCAGACCTGCTGTTGAAGCCGGAGAAAGACTTGGTTTCCTGCCTGGGGATCTGGCTCAGAAGGTTGATCCCTATTTACGGCCATTGTTTGATGCGCTTTATGAAATGCTGGGATTTGAAAAAGTTGCCAAGCTGATCGAGCGTAATGTCATCGAAGTGGCGCCGCTTGCCTATATGCGTGGTCGTACATTGAATGAATCTTTTATTATTCTTGATGAAGCGCAGAACACCACGGTTGAGCAAATGAAAATGTTTCTGACCCGACTGGGGTATAACTCCACAGCGGTGATAACCGGTGACATTACGCAGGTGGATTTACCGGGCTCAACCCGTTCGGGTTTGCGTCATGCTATTGAAGTCTTAAAAGATATTGATGGTATCGGTTTTACTTTCTTCCAGGCTAAAGACGTGGTGCGCCATTCATTGGTGCAAAAAGTTATCCTGGCCTATGAAAAGGCTGAAACCAAGTCGTGAACGTCATCATTGATTTGCAGCAGGCTACTGATGCAGATGTTCCATCAGAACAACAATTCCAACGCTGGGCCAGCGCAGCGCTGGCCGAAGTCAATGAAGACTGTGAATTAAGTATTCGTCTGGTGAATGAAGCAGAAAGTGCCGAATTGAATAACGACTATCGTGGCAAAAATTATCCCACCAATGTTTTATCCTTCCCCTTCGAGTCACCCGTGCCGCTGGAACCTATGTTGTTAGGTGATTTGGTGTTGTGTGTAAACGTGGTTGAAAAAGAGGCCGCCGAGCAGAATAAAGTGCTGCAAGATCACTGGGCACATCTGGTCGTACATGGCTGTTTGCATTTACTTGGTTATGATCATATTGAAGACGATGAAGCCGAGCTGATGGAATCGTTGGAAATCCGTATTTTAGATAAACTTGAGATCAAAAATCCTTATATAGAGCAGAGGGTTACATCATGAGTGAGGGACGACCGAGTCGCTCAGACAGTCCAGTTTCCTGGGTGCGAAAATTAAGTAATCTGTTTCTGGAGCCAAAAGACCAGGAACAGCTGATTGAACTGTTACGCAATGCTTCCGAGCGACATATTCTTGATGCCGAAGCCTTGTCGATTGTTGAAGGCGCCTTGAGTGTCTCGCAAATGCAGGCACGCGACATCATGATCCCGCGTTCTCAGGTGGTGATGGTTTCAAGAGATGCGCCAGCAGAAGAAACATTGAAGCTGGTGACCGAAACCTCGCATTCCCGGTTTCCGGTGATTGATGATGATCGGGATGATGTCATCGGCATTTTACTGGCCAAAGATCTGCTTTCAGCTGTTGTCAGCTCTGGAGAGTTTAATTTTGATTTGCGCGAATTATTACGTCCGGCCGTATTTATCCCGGAAAGTAAGCGATTAAATGTTCTGTTACGTGAATTCCGTGCCCGTCGTAATCATATGGCCATTGTTGTCGACGAATATGGTGGCGTGGCAGGCATGATCACCATCGAAAACGTGTTGGAACAAATCGTGGGTGAAATTGAAGACGAGCATGATGTGGATGACGATGCACCGATTTTACAGCGTGATGAAAACACCTTCACTGTAAAAGCACTGACACCTGTCGAAGACTTTAATGAGTACTTCGAAACGGAGTGGAGTGACGATGACTTTGATACCGTTGGAGGCCATGTAGTGAATCAATTCGGTCATTTGCCTGGCCGTGGTGAGCAGGTGACCATCGGTCAGTTCGAGTTTACTGTGCTACGGGCTGATAAACGTCGTGTGCATTTGTTGCGTATGGTAGTTTTACCCGAAGTTACTGATAGCGATAGCGAAACGGAATAATGACAAACCCCGGGCAGATTGCTTGGCAAGGTGCATTTGGTCGCTGGGCAGCATTGATTGCCGGTGCCATTCTGCCGTTTAGCCTGGCACCCTTTCATTTTTATCCATTGGCGGTGTTGAGCCTGCTTGTTTTATTTCTGAGTTGGCAGCATGTCACTCCGCGACAAGCCTTCTGGCGTGGTAGTTTGTTTGGCATCGGCATGTTTGGCGTCGGCGTTTCCTGGGTGTATGTCGCCATCCATGTGTTCGGTCAGGCCAGTGTATTTCTTGCAGGGTTACTGACAGCCTTATTTGTCATTGCTTTGGGGGCAATGATTGGTGCACTGGGATGGTTGCTGAAGCGTCTAACTGGTTCGAGACTTACGGCGAAAGATTTCCTGATATTACTGCCTGTCAGCTGGCTGTTGTTTGAATGGTTCAAAGCCTGGTTTTTGACGGGGTTTCCTTGGCTTGAAGTTGGCACCGGACAAATTGAAGGCCCGCTTGCCGGGATGATTCCGTTAATTGGTGTGCATGGGGCTTCCTGGCTGGTGGCATTGACTGCCGGTAGTTTGGCGGTGGTGATTTCTCAGCGTAAATGGTCGCTTTTATTACTGCCTTTAGTGATTTGGGGCGGTGCTTTTGCATTGCAGTCGGTTGAATGGACAAAACCAACCGGTGAGCCGATTAAAGCAGCATTAATTCAGGGTAATGTGCCGCAGGAGATTAAATGGGACCCGCAGCAATTGCGAAATACCTTACAACTCTATGCTGACTTGAGTCGCCAGCACTGGGATGCGGATGTGATTGTATGGCCTGAAAATGCGGCAACCGCGTTTTATCATCAAATAGATGAAGGTTATCTGGCACCCTTGGGTCGCGAAGCGCGTTCGCAAAATACCGATATTCTTCTCGGACTGCCGGTGCTGGACGAAAATGGCGAAGACTACTACAACAGCATGGTCAGTCTGACCGACACGCCGGTGTTTTATCATAAACGCCATCTGGTTCCGTTTGGTGATTATGTGCCGTTTGAAACGTTACGTGGTTTGATCAAATTCTTTGATTTACCGATGTCGGCCTTTGTCCCCGGATCAGCGGATCAGCCACAAATGTTGCTGGCCGGACAGCCTGTTGGGGTATCGATATGTTATGAAGATGCATTTTCATTAGAGGTGAGAGACACCGTACCAGCGTCAACCCTGCTGATAAATGCCACTAATAATGCCTGGTATGGCGATTCGTTTGCACCGCACCAGCATTTACAGATTTCACGCAGTCGGGGGCTGGAGACTGGCAGGCCGATTTTGCGGGTGACCACCAATGGTATTTCTGCGTTTATCGATCACAGGGGCAAACTGCAGCAGCAAAGTCCACAATTTGAACTGGCAGTGCTGACAGGAGAGATTCAGCCCCGGGATGGTATTACCCCCTATGTGCGACTGGGGCAATGGCCATTATTAATATGCATTTTGTTGTTGCTGGGCCTATGGGCGTATTATCAGCTACTTCAACGCCGTAACGACTCATAATCTGATATGCAATTACTCACTATCCAGCGCATTCTGGGCATCTTACTGAGTTTATTCAGTATTACGATGTTACCTCCTGTACTGGTTTCCTTGTGGTTCGATGATGGGGCTGCTACGGCATTTTTAACGGCATTCGTAATATTGGTCAGTACCGGTCTGTTACTTTGGTTGCCAGCCAGAAAGCATCAAAAAGAGCTGAAAATCCGTGATGGTTTTATTGTGGTTGTCATGTTCTGGATTGCCTTGGGCTTTTCCGGAGCGTTACCGTTTTATTTGACGGAATCGCCTCAAATGAGCATTACCGATTCCGTATTTGAGTCAATGTCGGGTCTAACCACCACCGGTGCAACAGTGTTGGTGGGGCTGGACACTTTGCCGGAAGCCGTATTGTTTTATCGTCAGTTTCTGCAATGGTTGGGCGGTATGGGTATTGTCGTATTGGCGGTTGCTATTCTGCCTTTATTAGGTGTCGGTGGTATGCAGCTTTATCGGGCTGAAACCCCAGGGCCGATGAAAGATGCCAAATTAACCCCGCGTATTACCGAAACCGCCAAAGCACTCTGGTATATCTATTTAAGCTTAACAGTCGCCTGTGCCATCGCTTATCGTTGGGCGGGAATGACTTGGTTTGATGCTATAGGCCACAGTTTTTCTACTGTCGCTATAGGCGGTTTTTCTACCCATGATGCCAGTATGGGCTTCTTTAACAGCGCCACCATTGAAATGATTGCTGTGGCGTTCATGCTGATTTCAGCGATGAACTTTTCGCTGCATTTTCTGGCCTGGCGACATCGTAGTCTGATGCATTATTTGAGAGACTCTGAGCTGAAAGTCTTTTTAAGTATTATGTTTATTATCTCTCTGATAACAGCAAGTTACCTATATTTTACCGGCACTTTTCATGATGGCTGGACCTCGGCGCATCATGGCATTTTTCAGGCAGTTTCGATTGGTACGACAGCCGGTTTTACCACGACAGATTATTATTTATGGCCCGGTTTTCTGCCGATTTTATTGTTGATGACCAGCTATATTGGCGGGTGTGCTTTCTCCACGGGGGGAGGTATTAAGGTTATCCGTGCCATGCTGCTGTTCAAGCAGGGGTATCGTGAAGTATTACGGTTGATTCATCCCAATGCGGTATTTGCTATCAAGGTCAATGGCAAGGCTTTACCTTCTAAGGTGGTTGGGGCGGTCTGGGGCTTCTTTGCCCTGTATGTTTTCTGTTTCAGTATCATGCATTTGATGTTGATGGCGACAGGACTTGAATTTGTCACGTCATTTTCCGCAGTAACGGCGTGTTTGAATAATCTGGGGCCCGGCTTGGGTGATGTAGGGGCAAATTTCGGTCAGATTAATGCCACCTCGAAATGGGTTTTATGTGTCGCTATGTTATTGGGCCGTTTGGAAATTTTCACTTTGTTAGTTGTATTGACCCCTGCATTCTGGCGTCGTTAGATGACTGGTATTCAACAAAAGTGGGATAAACGTTACCGTGAGCCGGTTGGTAATTATCCTGAACCAGCCTGGGTATTACAGCAAAATCAGCATTTATTACCCGGACACGGAAATGTGGTGGATTTAGCCTGTGGTTTGGGAGCCAATGCTTTATTAATGGCCAGTCTTGGTTTACAGGTCCAGGCTTGGGATATCAGCGGCGAGGCGCTAGCAAAGCTCTCAATAGAAGCCGAAAGACGTCAGCTTGATTTGAGTATCGAGCAACGTGATGTTTCCATAATGCCTCCGGCTCCTGAGAGTTTTGATGTGATTGTGATCAGTCAATTTCTGGATCGTCCGTTATGCCAGCATATTGTTAATGCATTAAAGCCTGATGGATTAGTGTTTTATCAGACGTTCTGCCGCGACAAGCCCGATAACAAGGGGCCGCAAAACCCAGAATTTTTATTGGCAGATAATGAACTGTTGGACTTGTTTGCCAGTCTCAGGATCAGAGTTTATCGTGAAGAGGCTTTACTGGGGGATACGAGACAAGGCTGGCGTAATCAGGCAATGTTAGTTGCTCAAAAGTCGTAGTAAAAATAAATACTTATTTAAGGCTTGCTGAAAAGCTGATGGATCAGTAGAATTACACGGTTCAGAAAGGGCAAACATATAAAGTGTGTTTGTCAGGCAAACATTATTATTGGCGAGAACAGATATGAAAGCGGATATCCATCCAGATTATAGCGAAATCAATGTTACCTGCAGCTGCGGTAACAGCTTCAAAACCCGTTCAACACGCGGCAATGACCTGACGCTGGATGTATGCTCAGAATGTCACCCGTTCTACACCGGCAAACAGAAAATGCTTGATAGCGCCGGCCGTGTTGATAAATTCCGTCAAAAATACGGAAAGTAATCTTGCGGGCAACTTGCCGGAGATACTGATGAATATCATCAACACCACATACAAAAGCCTCTGTCGATTGACAGGGGCTTTGTTGTTTCTGGGGCTTTTATCAGGTTGTGCACAGAATCCGGTCACTGGTGGCCAGGACTTTGTGATGTTCAGCGAAAACAAAGAACTGGAAATGGGACGTACCTATCATCCGCAAATCGTTAAAGAATACGGTTTGTATGAAGATGAAGCGTTGCAGAGATATGTTCAGGACATAGGGCAAAGACTTGCCGCAGTCAGTCATAGAGATGATCTGGTTTATCGCTTTACTGTGCTGGATTCACCGGTTATCAATGCGTTTGCTTTACCTGGCGGTTACATCTATATCACCCGCGGCTTGATGTCTTATCTGAATTCTGAAGCTGAACTGGCCGCCGTGTTAGGGCATGAAATAGGCCACGTTACTGCAAGACATGGTGTGCGCCAGCAAAGTGCCGCACAGGCGGCTAATTTAGGCTATACCCTTGGTGCAATATTAGTTCCTGGATTACGCACGGCAGGTGCCCAGGATTTGTTTAATTTGTTTGGTGGCGCCTTGCTCAGCGGTTATGGCCGTGAGCATGAACTGGAGTCGGATAGACTTGGCGCAGAATATCTGGCCCGCTCTGGTTATAACCCCCAGGCAATGATTAATGTGATTGGAGTATTAAAAGATCAGGCAACCTTTGCTGAAGCGGAAGCTAAAAAACAGGGGCAGGATTATCAGGGATACCATGGCCTCTTTGCTTCACATCCTGATAATGACACTCGGCTGCAGGAAGTGGTTAAGGCAGCAGATCGATATAAAACATCAGAAGGTGTTGAAGGCGCTGAGCGCTATTTGAAGCGTATTGATGGCATGGTGTTTGGCGACAGTGAATCACAGGGAATTCGTTCAGGTAGAAATTTCTATCATGGTGAAATGCAATTTGCGTTGAGTTTTCCAGTAAATTGGCATATTCAAAATAACCCTTCCAGCCTGCGAGCTGTTGCACCTCAGGGTTCAGCGATTATTGAAATGGGTGTATCTGATCTTAATCGTAAACAGAGTCCTGCTGAATTTATCCGGGATCGGTTGAATATTAAAGATCTGAAGAGTGGAGAACCTATCACCAGCAATGGTCTTCAGGGATATACCGGCTTGGCAGCTGCTCAAGGCAAAACCGTTCGTGTTGCGGTCATGTATTTACGTGAACAGGCATTTATTTTTATCGCCACGACTAAAGCCGCTGGGGATTTTAAACGTTTTGATGCCAGCTTCCGCGAAACGGTAATGAGTTTTCATGCATTACGTGATGATGAAAAACATCTTGCCAAAGCACAGCGTATAGAAGTCGTACAGGTTAGCAAAAATGATAGTTATGCAAGCTGGGCTGCTTCGACCCGGATTAGCAATAGCCCAATCCAACAGCTACGTTTACTGAATGGTCATTATCCTAATGACGAGTTGCAACCTGGACAATTGGCCAAGCGTATTCGTTAATTTCTCTTTGCTCCTGGCTTTGCAACAGAGCAGTTTCAGGTTGTCCCTGTTGAGAACGCAAGTGCGTTAATTCCAATACTCGCTATAAGGTGTGGTGTCAGGCCTGTTGCTCTTCAACGATCACTGTTTAAAAATAACAGACCTTATCGGTCGGCAGATTTGTGTGCCGGGAGGGTAAGGGTCGTATTCAGAACAGATCAATGAGTGAATCATCCTCGTCACGACTTGAACTGCTGCCTCCACGCATTGCAGGAACATTATCCTTATGGAAGGATTCGTAGATAGCATTCTGATCGCCCGGGCGGGCCAATAATCCTGTTTCAGGATCTATTCGAACGGTGACCATGTCCACTGGCTGTTCAAAGGCGTGTTCAGGCTGATCTTCCAGAGCAATACGCATAAAATCAATCCACATTGGCAACGCAGCACGGCCACCCGTTTCATAACGGCCAAGCGTTCGAGGGTTATCAAAACCAACCCAACCGATAGCAACTAAATCCGGGTTATAACCATTGAACCAGGCATCAAGTTGATCATTGGTTGTGCCGGTTTTTCCGGCCAAATCATTTCGATTCAAACTCAAGGCCTGACGACCCGTGCCGAACTTCACAACATCACGCAGCATGCTGTTAATAATATAGGCATTTTGCGGCGTGATAACCTGTTTAGCAGGATAAAACCCTAATAACTCAGCCTGCATTAACGCTTCTTCTTCAGTTATATCTTCATTGGGAACAGCACAGCTATCGCAAACCTTCTGCGGTTTGGTCTGCATTAAAATCTCGCCTGCTGTATTTTCTACACGGGAAATCACATAAGGATCCACCAAGTGACCGCCGTTAGCCAATGTTGCGTAAGCGCGGGCCATATCTAATGGTGCAGCGTTACCACTTCCTAACGCTATAGAAAGGTTTGGTGGCACCTGATCCGGTTTAAACCCAAAACGCTTTACGTAATCCACCGTGTAGGCAATGCCGATATCTCTTAACAGGCGAATAGAAACTAAATTTCGTGAGTGGGTAAGCGCTTCTCTAAGGCGAGTTGGTCCAAAAAAGCGTCCACTGTAATTTTCGGGGCGCCAGACATTTTCAAGACCAGGATCATCAAATACAACGGGTGCATCGTTGACCACGGTAGCGGCGGTATACCCTTTTTCCAGAGCGGCAGAATAGACAAAGGGTTTGAAGCCTGAGCCGGGTTGACGTTTTGATTGTGTCACCCGGTTGAATTTATTCTGAAAGAAATCAAAGCCGCCTTGCAAAGCAGTAATGGCACCATCTTCTGATGCAAGTGAAACCAAAGCACCCTGTACTTCCGGGATTTGCGTCAACTGCCATGCATCATCTTCTAAAGCTCGTAGATAGATGATATCGCCCACAGACAATACATCCGCTATGGTTTGTGGTTTTTTTCCCATACTGTTGGCACTGAGCTGTGGTTGCGCCCAGCTGACGGCTGAAAAAGGTAATTCGATTTGCCCGAAGCGTTTTACAAATACCTGGGCAATGTTGTCTTCGATACTGAGCACTAAGGCCGGGCTGATTGAGCCGATAATGGAATAATCTTTCAGATGCAGTTCCGATGCAGCCAAATCCGGCAGTTCGCTCAGTTCTACCTTGGCCGCTGGTTCCCGATAACCATGGCGTTTGTCATAAGCCAGCAAGGCATCCTGTAATGCTTTTGTTGCCGCCTGCTGATGTTTGGCTTTAATGGTGGTAAATACGCGAATACCGTTTTCATAGATTTCTTCACCATATTCGGCGACCAGGTAAGTTCGGACCATTTCGGCAACGTACGGTGCATAGACTTCTATTTCGCGTCCATGATAGCGAGCACTTACATCTTCTTTAAGTGCTTTCTGATACTCGTCTTGTGTGATGAAACCGACATCCAGCATTCTTCTCAGCACATAATTTCGACGATCGAGAGCCCTTTCGGGCGAGGTAATCGGGTTGGTCGTTGAGGGGGCTTTGGGCAATCCCGCTATCATGGCCATTTGCGCGAGCGTCAAGTCTTCGAGTTTTTTTCCGTA
>NZ_DCSO01000045.1:71502-74957 GCF_002325665.1 Methylophaga sp. UBA1464 | reverse complement strand
TTTCCGTAATAGACTTCTGCAGCTGCCCCAACGCCATATGAGCGATGTCCCAGAAATATTTTATTCAGATACAAAGCCAGAATTTCTTCTTTAGACAGAATATTTTCTATTTCAAGTGACAGAAAGATTTCATTGATTTTGCGCAAATAGGTTTTTTCGTTACTTAAGAAAAAATTACGTGCCACCTGCATGGTGATAGTGCTGCCACCCTGGGCTTTTTCACCCGTCAGTGCCAAAGAATAAGCGGCCCGAAGCAAGCCTTGATAATCCACCCCCGGATGCTGGAAAAAACGATCATCTTCAGCAGCCAGAAACGCTTCAATAAGTTTAGGAGGAATGTTTTCGTAAGTGACAGGTATACGACGTTTTTCGCCAAACTCTGCCATCAGCAGACCTTCTTCACTGAAAATACGTAAAGGTATCTGCAACTGCACCGTGCGCAACGATTCTGCGTTTGGCAGTTTGGGAGATAAAAACAGATAGACGACAGCGATAAACAGCAGGCCAGCTATGAAAAAGGTAAAGCCCCATTTAAAAAGGCGTGACACAAGTCGCGACATTGGATTATTTGGTTCGCAAAAAATAAAACCGTAGAGTATATATAAACATCGTAATAATGCCAGTTAATCACTTTTCGGGAAGATGTCACATTTTTAGTTGTTGACATCCTGGTAATTGTTAATAAACTACTTTAACTTACAAAGGTAAGTGTACTTCACACATCATTTCGATGGAATTGGGGCGATGCATGTTTGGACGTAAAAAATCCCCTTTACTAGGGATAGACATCAGTTCTTCAGTTGTGAAGCTGTTGGAGCTTAATAAACGGGGTGATCGTTACACCGTCGAATCGTATGCGGTAGAGCCTTTACCGGTCAATGCTGTGGTAGAAGGACGAATTGAAAACAGTGACGAAGTTGCCGGCGCGATAAAACGTGCGGTGAAACGTTCAGGTACTAAATCCAAAGATGCCGCCGTAGCGGTTTCGGCAAACTCAGCCATTACCAAAGTGGTTTCCTTTCCCGCCTCGATATCAGAGCGGGATATGGAAGAAAATGTGATGCTGGAAGCTGAAAACTATATCCCTTACCCACTGGATGAAGTTCGACTGGATTTTGAAATTCTGGGGCCTTCGGCCGCGGATGCCGATGCCGTAGATGTGTTACTGGCCGCTTCACGGCGGGAAAATGTTGATGCCCGCACTGATGTATTGGAAAAAGCCGGACTTAAGCCTCGCCTGGTTGATGTTGAAGCGTATACCGTTGAAAATGCTTTTTCATTAATCGCCAGGCAATTACCCAATCAGGGAAATGGTTTAACCGTTGCCGTTGCAGATGTCGGGGCAAACGTGACCACACTGCACGTACTGGTCAATGGCAAAATCGTTTTTACCCGGGAACAGACCTTTGGTGGTCGAATGCTCACTGAGGATATTGAGCGTTACTATGGCATGTCTTATCAGGAGGCGGGGCGTGCCAAAAAAGATGGCAGCTTACCGGATGATTATCAGCCTAAAGTGCTTGAGCCCTTCAAACGATCCATGGCCGTCACTATTACCCGCGCCCTGCAATTCTTCTTTTCCGCCTCCAGTCAGTATCAATCCATAGACCACATCATTATTGCTGGTGGTTGTGCCTCAATCGAAGGTGTTGATCAAATTGTCGAGGCGGAAACGGGTACTTCTACATCGGTGGCCAATCCATTTACGGATATGGCTTTAGGCTCTCGAGTCAAAGTACAGGCGATTAGTAATGATGCCCCATCGATGATGATAGCGTGTGGGCTGGCCATGAGGAGCTTTGACTAATGGCACATATTAATCTTCTGCCATGGCGTGAAGAAAAGCGCCAGGAAAGACAGCAACAGTTTTATGTCGTAATGGGACTCACACTGGCATTTGCGATATTGGTTTTTTATGTTTTTACCAGCTATATGAACGGACTGCTGGATAAACAAAATCAACGTAATAATTATCTGCAACAGGAAATCACCAAATTAGATATTCAGATCAAAGAAATTCAGGACTTAGAGAAAAAACGTGATCGGCTACTGGCCAGGATGCGGGTGATTCAAGACTTGCAACAGAGTCGACCAAAAGTTGTGAAAGTGTTTGATTCGGTGGTTAGAACAGTTCCGGAAGGAATTCATCTTCAAGTTTTAAGCCGCGAAGGCGATAAATTGATTGTGCAGGGAGTTGCACAAACCAACGCCAGGGTATCTGTATTTATGAATCAACTGGATAAGGATCCGGAGTTTAGTGAATCAAAACTTCGTGTTGTTCAGCGTACATCTACCCGCGATGATGCAATTCGTCAATTTACTTTGGAAGTTACTGAGTCCAAACCTGAAACGAATAAGGAGCAATAGGCGTGGATATCCCTTCAGTTAATGATATTGATTTCAATGAAAGCGGCGAATGGCCGCTGGTTGGAAAAATCGTTGCCGCCTTGCTGATTTGTGCAGTGATCTGGGGTGGAGGTTATTACTTCCTGATTAAAGATAAGCGTACTGAACTGGCAAGACTTGAACAAACTGAAACTGAACTGCGTACAAGCTTTGAAGTAAAACAAAGTAAAGCCGTTAATCTGGAAGCATATAAAGAGCAGATGAAAGAAATGGAAGTTTCTTTTGCTTCCATGTTGCAGCAGTTACCCCGTAAAAGTGAGGTAGCGGATCTACTGGTAGATATTTCCAGAACAGGTTTGGTGAATGGATTGGAATTTGAATTATTCAAACCCGAAGAAGAACGGCCTATCGATTTTTATATAGAGCTGCCAATCACTATGCGGGTCACTGGTTCCTATCATCAGTTTGCTGAATTTATTAGTGGAATAGCGGCACTGCCACGTATTGTGACTATGCATAACTTCAAAATGGGACCATTAACAGCCAACGGCAATATGACCATGGATATTACCGCCAAGACGTATCGTTACTTTGACGAGCAAGGTAACTGATAATGAATATGTCCATGACAACTCAAACATTTATCCGCAACGTCATTCTGCTGTCCATTACCTTTATGCTGGCAGCCTGCTCCCCGCCAAAAGATGATCTGCAAACCTATGTGGCAGAAGTGAAAGCCCGGCAGGTAGTGGATATTCCGCCAATCCCGGTAATGAAACCCTATGAAAAATTCAGCTATGCAGCATCTGAATTACGTGACCCATTTGTTCCTACAGTCATTGATGTTCCAGAGCCGGAACCTGAAAAAGTGGTTGATAACGGTATTCAACCTAATGAAAATCGCAGAAGGGAAGTTCTGGAAAATTATTCTCTGAGCGACCTGCAATATGTCGGTACTCTGGAACAGGAAAGCTTATGGGCATTAATCCGGGCTCCGGACAGCACAATACATCGCGTGCAAATTGGTAATTATATGGGACGGAACCATGGCCAGATTGTTGCAATCAGTGAAACACAGTTGACATTAAAGGAAATCGTTCCTGAAGGAA
>NZ_DCSO01000045.1:68126-71421 GCF_002325665.1 Methylophaga sp. UBA1464 | reverse complement strand
AAGGAAATCGTTCCTGAAGGAAACGGCTACAACGAGCGTGAGACGACAGTATCCGTCGTAGAGATAAATTAAGGGCCAGAAAATGATGAGTAAATACGGAATGACAATCACACGGCGTCAAGTCACGGCAACGTCAGACAAAACTCTATTTGAACGGTGGCGGTCCAGTCTGGGGATGCTCTCATTATTTCTTATCAGTGGTTTTGCGTCGGCAAATGAATTGCAGTCACTGGATTATTCATCACTTTCAGGAAATAAAGGCCTGGTAACGCTGACATTTTCTGAAGCGGTAGAAACGCCAGAAAGTTTTGCGACGGATGAACCCGCTCGCATCGTCCTGGATTTCAGAGGTGTCAGCAATAAACTGAGTGAGACAACCAAACAGATAAACAGTGGACAAACACGCAGTATCGCAACGGTTGAAGCTGGCGAACGTACTCGTATGGTCATTAATTTATTACGCAAGCTGCCTTATCAGGTTGAAGTTGAAGGTAACGTTGTAAAAGTGATGTTAAATGACAATACCAGCGTGGCAAGTACACGACCTGATTCAGCGGTTGCTTCCAGGGGGGGCAATTCAGTTACGGATATCGATTTCCGACGCGGTGAACAGGGCGAGGCCAGATTAATGGTGGCTTTGCAAAATGAAAATACCTCATTGGAAGTGCGCCGTGAACGTGGGGATTTGATTGTGGATTTACCGGGGGTAAATTTACCGGACAAATTAAAGCGCCGACTGGATGTGATGGACTTTGCCACTCCCGTGCATTTAATTGACAGTATTCAAACCAGCAACGGTACACAGCTGATTTTGACAACCACCGGTAAGTTTGAACATCTTGCTTATCAGTCAGGCGATATGCTTGTAGTTGAAGTAAAACCCATTGCTGAACAAACTGCTGCGGAGTCTTCGGGTAGTGAGTTTGGCTTTGAAGGTGAAAAACTCTCACTGAATTTTCAGAATATTGAAGTAAGAGCCGTATTACAGCTATTGGCGGATTTCAATGGGATGAATCTGGTCACCAGTGACACCGTGACCGGTAATCTGACGTTAAGATTGAAAAATGTTCCCTGGGATCAAGCCCTGGATATCATCCTGAAAACCAAAGGGCTGGGAATGCGTCAGAATGGCAACGTCATGCTGATTGCGCCAGCGGCAGAAATTGCTGCGCGTGAAAAACAGGAACTTGAGGCAAGAAATCAATTAGTAGAGCTGGAGCCGCTTTATTCTGAAATATTTGAGGTCAATTTTGCCAAGGCATCAGAAATGGCGGAGATTCTGACCACTACCCAAGGCCAGAGTACGGCTGGAAGCTCCGCAGGTGGTTTCCTTTCAGAACGTGGCAGTGTGGTGGTTGACCAGCGGACAAACTCTTTATTGCTGCGTGATACCGCCAGTAATCTGGCCGATGTGCGTAAATTAATCGAAAAGCTGGATATTCCGGTACGACAGGTATTAATTGAATCGCGGATTGTTATTGCGAATAACGATTTTGCCAAGGAACTTGGGGTGCGCTTTGGTTCTTCTGCCCGAAGCGGAACGCTGGGAGCAGGTACTTCTGGTTCACTGGAAGGGCTTCAGGTTCCTGCTACAAATAACAATTCTGTGATACCCACAAACTCTACCGGTGTGCGTGGGCAGGACTTGAATGTGAACTTGCCCGTAGCCAATCCAGCCGGAACCATTGCTCTGGCCCTGGCGAAATTACCTTTGGGTGCGGTGCTGGAGCTGGAATTGTCTGCAATGCAGGAAGAGGGTAAGGGTGAGATAGTGTCCAGCCCACGGGTAATTACCTCAAATCAGAAACAAGCGACTATCGAGCAGGGTACGGAGATTCCTTATCAGGAAGCATCTTCAAGTGGGGCAACCTCCGTTTCGTTTAAAGAAGCGTTGTTAAAACTGGATGTCACACCGCAAATCACGCCGGATGATCGTATTGTGATGGATCTGGAAGTAAACAAAGATGAAGTGGGTGAGATTTTCCTCGGCGTGCCCAGTATTGATACCCGTAGTGTTCGTACTCAGGTATTGGTGGACAATGGCGAAACGGTCGTTCTGGGGGGGATTTATGAGCAAACTTCGACGCAGTCTTCAACACGGGTCCCATTCTTTGGTGATCTGCCTTATGTCGGATTCCTGTTCAAAACTGATCTGAATGAAAACCGGCAGCGTGAATTGCTGGTATTTGTGACACCAAAAATTATTAAGGAAGGTATGGATTATTAAATCCAGCTTTTTCAGTTAAGATAAAAAACCGGATCGACGAAGGCCTGTCGATCCGGTTTTTTTTCATGATAAACAGTTGAGTCATAAGCCGCGTGATTTCAGGTAATATATTTCTGGTGGGACCAATGGGGTCTGGAAAGTCTACTATTGGTCGACAGCTTGCCAAAAAGCTGCATCGAAAGTTTTTTGATAGCGATCGTGAGATTGAAAAACGCACCGGCGTGTCTATTTCCTGGATTTTTGAAATGGAAGGTGAGGCGGGTTTCAGAGAACGTGAACAAAAAATTATTGATGAACTCACGGCGATGGATAATATAGTCCTTGCTACCGGCGGTGGAGCAGTGCTTTCGGAAACAAATCGTCAGAATCTGGTGCGTGGCACGGTTGTCTATCTGGCGGCTTCAGCAGAACAGCTGTACCGTCGTACATCAAGAGATACCAGCCGACCCCTGTTACAAGTGGGCGATCGTCGACAGCAAATTAAACAACTTATGGCTCAACGTGACCCCTTATATCGGGAAGTGGCTGATGTGGTCCTGCAAACAGGTGATCAGTCTGTGACACGAACCGTAAATGCCGTTATAAAACAGCTACAACAATTAAAAACAAAAGATATCTGACTATGATGAATACGCTCCAGGTTGCGCTCGGTGATCGCAGTTACCCAATTTATATCGGTGAAGATTTGCTTGCTGAGAGCAGCTTATATAGTGCGCATATTCGAGGCAAGGAAGTGCTGATCGTTACCAATGAAACCGTGGCGCCATTGTATCTGGATACCGTGAAAACCGCTTTAGCTGACTATCGGGTTGACGTCGCTATTTTGCCTGACGGTGAACAATATAAAACGCTGGAAGTCATGCAGCGGATTTTTGATCGCTTACTGGAAACCCGAATGTCCCGTCAGGTCACAATAGTTGCTTTGGGCGGTGGCGTTATCGGAGATATGGCGGGCTTTGCAGCTGCCTGTTATCAGCGAGGTGTGCCGTTTATTCAGGTTCCCACTACATTGCTCTCACAAGTCGATTCTTCTGTGGGAGGCAAAACAGCGGTCAATCATCCCCTGGG
>NZ_DCSO01000045.1:65188-68057 GCF_002325665.1 Methylophaga sp. UBA1464 | reverse complement strand
AATCATCCCCTGGGCAAAAATATGATCGGCGCATTCTATCAACCTCAGTGTGTGCTGGCAGATACTGCGACGCTGAACACCTTGGATGACAGACAATTGTCTTCCGGGCTGGCTGAAGTCATAAAATACGGGCTGATTAATGATGCTGAATTTTTTGACTGGCTGGAACAGAATATGCCGTTACTGGTGGCACGGGATCCTGCCGCATTAGCGCAGGCGATTGCACGATCCTGTCAGGATAAGGCCACGATTGTCGCAGATGATGAACGCGAACAGGGTGTCAGAGCATTGTTGAATCTTGGTCATACCTTTGGCCATGCCATTGAAACCGGCTGTGGTTATGGGCATTGTCTGCACGGTGAAGCGATTGCGATTGGCATGGTAATGGCTGCCGATTTATCACAACGTATGGGATGGCTTAACGATGATAAGGTTAACCGGATTCGCACCATTATGATAAAGGCAAACTTGCCCATTACAGTTCCGGGTCAGTTAAGCTCTGCTGACTTTATGGATCTGATGGCGGTGGATAAAAAAGTTCAGGATGGACTGATTCGTTTAGTGTTATTACGCGATATCGGACAGGCTATTATTTCTGATGACTATGACAGTAAGGCGTTGGCTGAAACGCTGTCGACATTTACAGCTGGAAATTGAGAAATGCAATGACTGCGGCGGCAGCTGAACCAAAATACATTTCAAGATTAGCGCTTCAGGCAAACCCATTTAGTACTGAGGTAGGAGAAGCCGGTCTGTATCTGGGGCCGGAAATCAAGCAGCGTCTTGATTTGGTATTGCATCTGCTCAGAGCCAGCGACAAAATCCCTTTACTGTATGGCCCGAATGGTTTGGGTAAAACCACAGCCTTAAAAGCATTAATGAATGTTGGCGGTGATGATCTGCGCTTTTGTTTTATTCAGGCAGAACCTTCACTGACCATTCAGTTTATGGTCAGCCGATGTTTACAGGTATTTGGTGCGCCACAGGAAAGCACCCTTGGCAGTAACAATCTGCAGCTTTTGCAACAACGGTTGCAGCAGTTGCAAACTTTACAGGTGCGCCCGGTTTTATTGATCGATGATGTCAGCAAACTGGCTGACCCGTTACGTCAGCAATTAAAAGTCTGGTTTGACTGGCAGCATGAAGACAAATATTTATGGCGTGCTGTCGTGGCGGATGTTGCGGCGGATGCTATTACTTTAGAGAATGATCGCATACAGTCATTAATGCTCAGTCCCATTCCAGCACAGGAAACGGGTGCTTATTTATTGCAGCGGCTTCAAGGTGTTGGGTTCAACGGTGATAGTCCGTTTAATGAGAAAACCTTAACGCGTTTTCATCGACAATCAAACGGCCTTCCTGCCAAACTTAATCGTCTTGCCCATCAATTTTTATTAGGCCAGGGACAGGCCAGACAGTTGCAGCTTCCGCTCCGCTTCAAAATACCGCAAAGCCTGAAAACGCCTGCTATTAAGCTCAGGTGGAATAAATGGTTTGGACTGATTCCAGTCGCTATCCTGTTCGCCATGATACTGTTTTATCAGCAACAGATTAATGACTGGTTTATTGCGGATAAAAATGCCATTGAGGATGCTGAGGTCAGCAATGATGCTTTAACCGAGGAGCTGCCTTTGGTTATAGCAAATGAGCCGGAACAGTTAACCAGTGTTGCAGAAGCCGATCGCTTAGAGCTAATGGCGTTGCTTGATGAACTTGAACAAACGGTTTCTGAGCCGGAAGCTGACCCTGCAGAGTTTGATTCAGAAGTCGTTGCAGAGACCGAATTCCCCTTAGCGTCAGAGCCTGAGCCAGAAAATAATATTGCTGATTCAGCGGATGAAATGACCTTAACAGAGGAAATTCCTGAGGAGTCTGTTACCGCTGTGAATGCCAATAAAGACGAAGAGAATAACGATACTGACACAATAGTTTCTGAAAATTCTGCAGCACAAGCAGAGATAAACCCTGTCGAATTAAATCCAGCACCTGCTGAGCCTGAAAAAGTCGATAATTCATTGGCGGATACTGAGTTGAAGGATAAGCAGTGGGTTCTGCAGCAATCCAGCACCGCTTACACTTTTCAATTGATGGGGACGTGGGACCGCGAGGAAATTGACAGGTTTGTGAAAAAACATTCCCTCACTGGCAATGTCGCTGTGTTTGATAGTCTGCGTGAAGATAAAGTATGGTATGCCTTGATTTATGGCGTTTATCCATCGCAGGAGGTTGCCATACAATCCAGCAAAAAGTGGCCATCTCCACTGAATAAAGTATCACCGTGGCTGCGACGTTATGACGGCGTGCAAAAACAGATTATAGATAAGGCGCCAGATCGTTAATTAATGACTCACACCGAGTGGTGTGGCTGGTAAATACGGCTCGGTATACAGGTTTCCCGGCCAGTTCAGTTAGCGAAAAAATGCCTTTCCCGATTAAATCCGATAAATTGTGGTGTTGTGGGGCTGTAAAACAGACAATTCCACTGGGTGAATATTGCGCCCACCAGCCTGACTGTTCGTTAATATAATCGGCAAACTGTCTTGCCTGCTCAAGCTGTGTTTCTATTTGTCCGGCCAATCCCGTTTTACCCTGTGTTTTGATGGTCAACCACAAAGGCAATAATAGTTCGGGACCATACGAACCCACTAAAGTATCTCGTGGTGGCTGGGCTAAATAATGGGTGGATACGCTCGTTTTTTTTATGGGTTGCTGATACATCAACAGGCCGCATGGCCGAGGCTGGCCTAAACTTTTATGTGGATCAAAACAGACAGAATCGGCCTGACCGAGCTGTTTATCCGTTAACGGACTGTTCTCTAGCAGACTTAAAAAACCACCCCAGGCGGCATCAATATGCAGCCAGCATGGA
>NZ_DCSO01000045.1:61874-65099 GCF_002325665.1 Methylophaga sp. UBA1464 | reverse complement strand
AGCTGACCACTACTGGTGGTGCCTGCGGTTGCCACAATGGCCATAGGAGCATGAGTGCTGCAGGCCTGTTTCAGCACATCAATATCCATCTGCTGTTCAGGATTGGTTGGAATCAATTGTAAATCCAGTCCAAGAATGTCGCACGCCTTGACGACGGAGTAATGAGACTGTTCACTGGCATAGACTCGTTTTGAGTTTAACCCGAATTTTTTCCGGGCTTGCCATAAGGCATCGAGATTGCCGTATGTGCCACCATGCGTAGCATGCCCTGATTTTTGTCCGAATAATGGGCAGAAAAAATCAAAAATATCTTTTTCAATGTTGCCGAGTTCGGGGTAGAGCTCTGGTGACAGTAAATTTCCCTGATGCAAAGCAGCCACAAGCTGTCCTAGAGCCGCTAATTCATTAACGGCCGGGGTCATATGGCTTGCCCAGTTTTTTTGGTTGTGACGCGTTGCTGTGTGAAGGATAAGCGTTACTTGTTCAGCCAGTTGCTGTTGTTGCTCCGTAGTTAACTCCGTCATTTGCAGATATTGATGAATGACGTTGTTTAACGAGGCAGATAATGGGGTTTCATCAACGCTCATTCCAATACCAGCCCGTTATCAGGAAACAGATTCGGTCTTTGATAGTGGATTAGCTGCGATGATATTGGTCGCTGTTGAAAGAGTGACTGAAAACCCTGATCAAGAATATTCCTGCTACTCAATTCGCTCATCACACCGGTATCGACCGAGACACATTTGATTAAGCTGAGTTTGCTGTTCGGCAATTGCTGGGCAAACCACAAGGCAAGGCTGTCAGACGTTATCTGCCAATTTTGCCTGATTTCATCTGCTTTCAGCAGTTGATCATCTGGTAGCCAGATAGCCAGTTGGGGTGTTACCGGCACTTCAGCTGGGGTATGAATGGTTAAGGCTGTGGGCATCAGTGCATGTAATAACAGTCCATATTGGGCCATCGCCAACAGTGCCATATGGTGAGCATGATGATCATCAAATTGATGTATTGTCTGGGCCTGGCGAACCATATCGGCAAAAGGACCACCACCGGGGACAATCACCACCGAATCATGAAGCGAATAGTCAGACAGTAGAGCTAACCAGGATTTGAGTTCTGCCGTGTGATAAAGACTGCCGCCCAGTTTGACGATGTGCATTTAACGTAATGACTCCACCAGACCTAGCATTGCGGCTGCTTTATCCGCCACTTCCTGATACTCGGCAGCTAATTCAGAGTCAGCAACAATTCCGCCGCCCGCCCAGAATCGCAGGCGTCTATCACTGAAGACCAGCGTACGAATAGTAATATTACTGTCCATATTGCCATCGAATCCAATATAAGCAACGCTGCCACAATACACACCACGGCGTTGTGGTTCGAGCTCTTCGATGATTTCCATCGCGCGCATTTTTGGCGCACCGGTAATGGAGCCACCCGGAAAACAGGCTCTCAACAGACTCACAGCATCCTGATCCTCGGCCAATACACCGGTGATGGTACTGACCAGATGATGAACTGTCGCAAAGGACTCCAGGGCAAACGGTGTGGGAACAGATATTGAACCCGGTTCACAGACCTTTCCCAGGTCATTGCGGAGTAAATCCACAATCATCACATTTTCTGCCCGATCCTTAAGGCTGTTTTGTAATTGTCTGGCAAGCAGTCTGTCGCGCACGGGATTCTGCAGGTCGCGTGGACGAGTGCCCTTAATCGGTTTGGTTTCCACCTGTCTATTTTTGACACGTAATAATCGTTCAGGTGATGAGCTTAATATGGTCGCGTCAGGTGTGGTTATAAATGCCGAAAAGGGGGCAGCATTCTGCTGGCGTAATTGCTGATAAGCCGTCCAGGGATCGCCATCGGCTGCTATTTCATAGCGTTTGGCCAGATTGACCTGGTAACAGTCACCTTCGGTAATATAGTTTTTTATTTGCTGAAATGCCGTTTGATAGGTTTGTTGATCCATATTGCAACGCAATTCACCAAACACGTTAAATGTTGAGGAACCTGATTGTGCGGGTGTTTGCAGCCGATTTAACAGCTCAGGCCAGTATTGCTGCGTGTGGGGGTCTAATCCATGACTGACTAACCAGCAGCGCTGCTGTTGATGATCATTAATGACGACCCAGTCATAAATGCCCACAGCCATTTCCGGTATCTGTTCGGAATCCACTGCCAGGCTCGGCAGATTCTCGATTCTGCGGCCGAGGTCATAACCGAAATACCCAATGGCACCACCACAAAAAGGGAGCTCATTGGATGGTTGCGGGTACTGTTGCAAAATCTGTTGCAGCAATAAAAAAGGATCTTCAGCTGATTGGCTGGAATCAGTATTCCGATATTGAATAGCGGTTGTCTGGTCACGGGTTTGCAGGGTTATAAACGGATCCGCTGAAATAATGTCAAAGCGCCCGTTTTCTCCTTCAGTCATGCTGCTATCCAGAAAAACCGCCCACGGCAAATCACGAATGGCAGCAAACAGGGTAGCGCTGTCAGTTTGGTAAGTTAGCTCAGCGCATAAGGTGGGCAATTGAGAAGTCATCACGATATTTTACGTGAACTGCCTCTGTGCTAGAAGCGCAAGCGCACTTGCAGGCGCATAAGCCGCAGCTGTTTCGTGCGTGCCAAGCAGATTATCAAAATCGACATATGGGCGTTGTAGCCGACTGGCGATCAGTTGGGTGACAAATCGTCCAGTTCCAGCACCAATAACCGGTGCTTGCCAATCAACATCCGGATGTGCGGACAATACCTGCAAACAGGCATTGTGAATCTGCTGAACCTGTTGTTCAGTGAACCAGTGTGCGACATTCTTCCAGTCTGCTGCAGAATATAGATTGGCATCGGTCCCCAGCATTCTGGCCAGTCTTCGTTGGCAATTTTCGATTGACCAATCATTGCCGTCAGCGCTTTTATCATTAATTTGTGCTGCGCTTATTTCATCCAGAATACGCCAGCAATCGCCGGTTGTAGCAAATAACTCAGCGGCCATGGTTTGCCATTGTCCGCGAAAAGGCAACTTCCGACTGACAGCCATTAAAGGTGTCCGAATGACCCCCGTATACAGCAGTTCACCACTGTTTAACCGACCTTGATCATCATAGGCCGTCAGCTCGGGCAGTGATTGAACCAGCGTCATAATATCCGTGGTGGTACTGCCGCAATCAATCAGTAAGGCTGTCGGATAATGGGCTGCGGCTAATTGAGCACTGGCGAGCCAGT
>NZ_DCSO01000045.1:61231-61775 GCF_002325665.1 Methylophaga sp. UBA1464 | reverse complement strand
CGAGACCCGATCGGCTGGAAAGTATTCTGCTATACAAGCCAGAATTTCCGATACGCCGGCAGCCCGGTCAGTAAAACAATCCGCGAGTTCTCCAGTCATAGTGATCAGTTGCTGATCCAGTTCATTATTCAGTGTATCCAGAGCCAGCCGGATGGCTTTACGCAAAGCATTTTTTCCATGCCAGAGCGGGCAGGGTAATTCGATGGCCTGTAACAACTGTCCATCATTGTCACAGCGAACCACTTTTAAGTGTGCCCCACCAATATCCCAACCACTGAAACAACCTTTTTCCTGTCTATGCATAGTGCGCTTCTTGTTGATTCAAACGTTGTAAATGCTGCCATAAAGGCAGTCCGGAATTGTATTTGCTGGCCGTCGACAGACCGACATAGGCCGTTGTCAGTCGTGGATTGATATCTACCACGACCGGACCTTGCTTGCTTAAAATAAAGTCGATGCCCACAAAGCCTGACAATCCACTTATAGCCTGCTCGATCTGGCTGGCAAGCTGCATTGCCTGCTGTTCAGAAAATGCTTGTGTGGC
>NZ_DCSO01000045.1:47512-61178 GCF_002325665.1 Methylophaga sp. UBA1464 | reverse complement strand
TCAGAAAATGCTTGTGTGGCAACACTGTTTATCAAACACCCTTCAAAGACAAATTGAGTGGCATGTTGTTCGATTAATTGTTGATTAATTGACAGTAGCTGGATTTGAGCATTATCAAGATAGAGACTGATGCTTAATGTTGCCCCATCAATATAGGGCTGAACAATGAGTCTGTCACGTTGGCCTGAAGGTAAAGCGAGTAAATACGCTCTTGTGTGCTCAACAGAATCAAAAATGAATGTATCCAGACAACCTGCTCCATCCAGCGGTTTCACAACATAGGATTGGTTTATCAGACAGGTATCCAGTAATGCATTTTTGGCAGAAAAGGTGGTAGGTGTGGCAATCTCTGCTTTTTGCAGTTGCTGATAACAAAGTAATTTATCACTACAGAGCCGGGTTGCCTCTGCTGAGCAGCCGAGGTAGGTTTTACCGGCAGCGAGAACCTGCTGTTGCAAGGAGCAGAGAACATTGTCTGTTTCGGGGGCAATCAGCAGAAAAAATGCGTGATTTTCCAGACACTCCCACCATTGTTGTTTAAATTCCTGTGGATTAGCACATGTGTTTATAGTGATTCTGGAAGAGGATATCATCCATGCAGGCGGCGTTAGTCTGGCATCCCGGAGAATCGTGATTTGAATCTGGCTCAGCTCAAGCAGATCCTGCAAAATGGCTGAAAGCATCATTTCACCCTCATGTGCGAGCGATGATAGCAACGGCTCGTCACACAAAGCGCCACTGGTGATATGCTCGTAGACGACTAAGTTCATTTTTCTGAGGTTTATTAAAGAAGTGTTGATTATACCGGTCATTGATCTGATGGGGGGCAAGGTTGTGCATGCCCGTGGTGGTCAGCGAGAACAATACCTCCCAATAAAGTCACAACTCACGTCCAGTGTGTATCCACATGCGGTGATAAAACAGCTTTTAACATGGTTCTCATTTCCGGTTATCTATATAGCTGATCTGGATGCCATTGAAAATGGCAGCATTGATAAAGCGTTTTATCTGCAATTACACACACTTTTTCCTCAACTGACCATCTGGCTGGATGCGGGAATCCGCAATCTGGATGACTGGCTGATTTGGCATGAACTGCCCAACATCAAACCGGTTTTGGGGAGCGAAAGTCTTGAGGATGAAGATTTGCTTGGGGAGCTGCAGAAAACAGAATTTATCTTGTCGTTGGATTTTCGAAAGGGGAGTTTATTAGGCCATTATGATTTACTCGAGCACAGCGATTTATGGCCTGACACAATCATTGTTATGAGTTTGGACAGTGTGGGGAGTGAAGCCGGACCGGATAAGCAATTATTGAAAAAAATAAACGAACTTAAGCCAGAAGCAAAGTTGATGGCTGCGGGTGGGGTGCGGGGAGAAGAAGATTTACTGGATTTAGCGGGAATCGGTACAAATGGCGCGTTGGTTGCCAGTGCGTTACACAAAGGAAAACTCAGCGTAAATGCTATACGCCAGATAATGAACTGAAAATGCCACCCCGAAGGGTGGCATCTGCATCAGTCTAAAACTTACTTAGCACCAAATGGGTGTTCTGAAGCTTTATATTGTGCAACAACGTCAGCCGCTTTTGGCTCACGAGCGACTGCACGTTTGATAGCTTCTTTAGTCGCACGGTAGTTCCAGTCCTGGATTTTTTCATCGCTGTCAGCAGTGGGTGAAATAAATACACCAACACAAATGAAGCAATCATCAGCTTCACTGGCAGGGATAGTGCCATCTTCAACACATTCAGCAACGGCAACAGAAACACCACGTTGTGCAGGGCCAAACATTTGCACAGCTTGTTTCATGTTTTTGATGGTTACTTTGTTGAACATAACGGTAGCTGGTTTGACCATCAGGTTAGGTGCAACAACAGCCAACAGGCCATTAACACCTTGTTTCTGGTCGGTCAGAGTGCGGCAGAAAGCATCTTCTGCTGCTGAACCACGTGGGCCCATTAATAAGTCAATGTGAGCAACGTTGTCTAAGTCACCATCTTCAATGACTAAGGATTCACCTACAAGTACGCGATCGATAACTGGCATGTTATATTTTCCTGTTCCAAAAAAATTGTCAAAAAGGCTCATTTTTTCCTCAATCGTTTTTGTGAGATTGAGGTTTATACGTAATAAAGGAACGTATCACCTGCTCAGTGGCGCCCGCTATAAGCATCGTGCTACTGAAATTCGGTTTGAATCAAACGCCTGCTCAAACGCAAATAGCAGCAAAGCTGCTGCGGTCATATCTGCGGAGGTTCCGGGATTGATGGCGTGACTCTTTAGTTCTTGATCCCAGACGGTCAACTCGGCTGTTGATTTGCTTAAGGGTCTATTTTTATTCATTTTTAAAATAAATAACTGTGCCTTTTGTGCCACTGTCTGGGCGAGATGCCGAGATTGCTTTCGTATAATTAAAGTGTCCGGCACACGTGCTAGTAAGTAAAGATACGCGATTGTGGTGGCCCATTCAACCTTTTCCCCACATTTCAGCGCTTCTGTCAATTCTTTATAGCCAATATCCCATATTTGCTGGTAGTTATTTACATATTGCAAAGCAATAGTATCCCGATGTTGCGCTAATGCCATGGCTTCCCGCAGAGTTACTTTTGGCTGCTGATTGATGTCTTCCTGCTCCTGTTTTCCCAAACCGCCTGCTTCAGCCAGCCGAATGGCTTCATAACAGAACCGGGCATCTTCCAGGGTCAATGCATTTAATGTGGCTTCAAGTTCAAAGGATAACTGATCAAAAGTGGTACAGCGTTGAATCGCGTCACAGAGCGGTGCAAACAACAGGACTATGCCGAGATTGGTGTTACAGTTAACCACTTTACGCGTGGCTTCAATGGCCTGCAGAATCCGTTTGCCAACCGGTAGATTCGGCTGGGCCATAATCGGAGCGATAGCGGAAGCGCTTAGTAAAAAATCCTGTACCTCCATGTTATGACCATCACTCCAGGTATTCACGTTACCTGGTTTGGGTGCATTGACTTCCTGCTCACAGGCCCAGCGGACACATTCGACAATCTGTTTTTCAGCTAGCATGTTCAGGAAGCGGCAACTTTTGATTTTGTCGGAGAATAGTGTTCACCATCAATGCCAGCCGACCAGCAATATCAATTCCAGTAGCCTGATATAAGCCTTTCCAGGCCGGTACGCTGTTCACTTCCAATACACTGAAACGACCTTGTTGATCCTGAATCAGATCGACTCCGGCATATGGGGCTTCTACTACCGCCGTTGCCTGGATGGCGAGCTGTGCCATCTCATGTGTCACTGTGCTGGCAAAACAGTTGGCACCTTGAGCAAAGTTGGTGATCCAATGATTCGAGCGACGGGTCATGGCCGCGATCACTTCGCCCTGAACGACCATCAGTCGCCAGTCCTGCCAGCAATCGGCTTGTACTGGTGGAATATAATGTTGCAGATAATATGCATCACCTACGACAGAGAGTTGCTCGAGTTGCGATAGTTGTTCAATGCGCTGAATCCCTTTTCCCTGGCAGCCAAATAATGGTTTGACGACCAGGCTATGGCCTTTAGCAAGCTCTTCAGCTGCAATTTGCAACGCGTGTTGTCTGTTTTCACAGGCCCAGGTGTGCGGTGAAGGAATATTGGCCAGATGAAGTTTCAATGACGTTCTGGCTTTATCGACCGTCAATTCAATTGCGTGAGCCGGGTTAAGTACCGGCACACCCAATTCGGCCAGAGTATGTAACACATCCATACGAAGGGTGATTTGTTCCAGACTGCCAGGCGCAATCCCCCTCACCAGGACGGCATCAGGTAAGGTATTTTCAAACTGCGGAATCACCAATCCTGTCGGGCTACGGGTATCGATCCGGCAATCAGCCAGATCGATACGCACTGCCTCCATACCGAATGCCGATAAGGCATCAGTCAGCTGGGTACTGTGCCACCCATGGGTATCATTAAAAATAGCAACGCGGGCTTGAGGCATGTTCAATCATTAAAACCCGAAAGATTGTTTTAATAAATCGGCATTCAACTCACCAGCAGTGAAACTTTTACCGGTTTGAGTACTGGTAATAATCACTTTAGCCGGACTGAACAGCATCGGATCAATTTTGAAAAAGTCGTATTCATACGATTTGAAAATCTGACCAAATGGCCGACCGTAATCTGACGATGTATTACTTGGCATTTTTTCTGCCAGTTCACGTGCTTCATCATTACTGCTGTCAACAAACAGATGTACGGTACCACCATAAAGAATCGCATCATTGGTACGGCCCATGCCGGTCATAAAATCACCACCCGGAGGTGCAACGGGGGTTGTCCCAAAGCCGTCAACAATTTTGTCCATCGGGAAGTGCAGGGTATGCGCTTTATGCATAGCGACTTCAAGTACCCGAATGGCAATTTGCATTACTCCTGCCAGACTGGTGGTTGGTGTCAGAATCAAGGTCAGGTTTTCTGGTTTAATGGCACAGTTATCAGCGATTTTTTCGGCAATTTCAACCGGAGGCATGCTATCGACTTCCAGTACAATCACGGTGGAATCGGCTTTATCCTGATAGCCGAATTCCTTGAATAACTCTTCACGAGCTGCGAGGGCGCGGCCCGGGCCTGAACCCAAAGCATAAAATTTTACATCTTCACTTTTGTGAGACAGGCTCCATCCCGCGTATTGACTGCCAAGACAGCTTAAAACAGGTGTTTTGGCATGTACATTCACTGACCACGGCCATTCAGCAAAACCACTGTTGCTGCCCAGGGTTGCGGTACCTAATCCCCCCATACAGATTTCACCAATCAAACGTCCGGCTTCAAGACCGCCAGAGGCTTTGATGCCGGCATCAACTACGCGAGTGCCATTGGATAGATAACTGATTTCCAGTTGAAGGGCTTGAGCGTTATTGATTAATTGATCAACCAGAGGCTGACAGGCGGCATTAACACTGGTCCAGTTGGCGGAGATTTGACTGCTCATGGAAGAAATCCTGTCTGATAAAAAAAGACAATAGTATACGTCATGCACTTGGTGCCTGTAATGTTCAGGCAGTTGTCAAGTCAGTGTTTTTTGCGAAATGGTTTCAGCACTTGATCAATAACCTTGCAACGCTGCCTTGCAATGGCGGCGGCGATGGCCGGTCCTTTCAGACCTTCACTGACAAACGGTGCAGCATTAATCTGTAAAGCAGCATCAAAACAGGCCTGAAATGCGATTTTTTCCGGCATATCGGCGTTTTCGTACCCTGGTCGACCGCGAAAATCAGCTTCGCCAGCCAGCAAGTATTGTGAAAACCGCTGTGGTTTACGAAAGGCATCGAGGCCTTCAAATACGGCTAATACGTCAGCAGCCGATAATTCGAATAATAAATGACAGTGAGTATGAAACTCTGCCACTTTTATCGCCAGACTGCTGATTTCGCGTGGCACACGTAACCGTTCACACAGGTTACGGGTTAATGCAATACTGTGTTTTTCATGGCCTTTATGACTGGGCAGAATATCGGCAGGCGTAGTGCCCTTGCCTAAGTCATGACATAAAGCAGCAAAGCGTACAGCAAGATCATCGCTGAGTCGGGCTGCCTGATCCAATACCAGCATGACATGCACACCGGTATCAATTTCGGGGTGCCATTTAGGAATTTGCGGTATGCCAAACAGCCGATCAATTTCCGGAAACAGAATATGTAAGGCACCCACCTCACGTAAACAGTAGAAAAACAGCGAGGGTTGTTTACTTTGCAGTGCTTTTTCCAGCTCTTGCCAGACGCGCTCAGCAACCAGATGTTCCAGCTCACCGTTAGCAATCATTTGCGAAATTAATTGCCTGGTCTCGTCAGCAACTTGAAAACCAAAGCGTGCAGAAAAACGGGCAAGTCGCAAAACGCGTACCGGGTCTTCAACAAAAGCAGGAGATGTGTGGCGGAGGATTTTATTTTGCAGATCGAGTTGTCCGTTGAAAGGATCAATGACATTACCCTCAGCATCTTCAGCTATCGCATTGATGGTCAGATCCCGCCGGGCCAAATCTTCTTCTAAGGTCACTTCCGGTGATGCATGAATTTCGAAGCCATGATAGCCAGGCGCCGTTTTGCGTTCAGTACGGGCAAGCGCATATTCTTCATGTGTCTGTGGATGCAGGAATACAGGGAAGTCTTTACCCACCGGCCGAAATCCCTGGGCCAGCATTTCATTAACATTGCTGCCAACCACCACCCAATCACGGTCTTTAACCGGGAGTCCCAGTAAGCGATCCCGAACACAGCCACCGACTTTAAATAATTCCATATCGCTATGTTAAGGGTTTTTGGGTTGTACCGCAGGCATCCGTTCCGACATTCGTTTGATGGGTTGTTTTCGCTGATAGTCGTAGGTCGCGGCAAAACTGAAAACGGAACGAACATATCGGCGAGTTTCGGTGAACGGAATATTTTCTACCCAGATATCAGCTGGCATGGTTTGTTCAGGTAACCAGCGTGAAACACGATGTGGACCGGCATTATACGCAGCAGTTGCCAGCACGGGATTGCTTTGAAACTGATCCTGCATACGACGGATGTAAAAACTTCCCATCTCGATATTACGTGGTGGGTAATAGAGTTCAGAGTCATGCTGTAAGGGCTTGTTAAGCCAACGCCCTACCTGTTTACCGGTAGCGGGCATCACTTGCATCAGACCCATCGCACCAGCATGAGAGCGTGCTTGTGGGTTAAAAGCACTTTCCTGCCGGGCTATGGCCAGCAACCAGGAGGCATCCACTCCAACATTCGCACTGGCTTGTCGCATTTCTGTGTCATACAACACCGGGAAACGTAAATCCAATGCATCCCAGTAACGTGCAGTACCCAGTAAGGCAATTGTTTGATTATGCCAACCCCATTTGTGGGTTTCGTTTGCCACGATCTGAAGCTCACGTGGAGTCAAGGTTTGCTGAAGAAAATAGGCTTCACGCCGGGCATCAAGTAGTTCGTCCTGCAGATAAAATTCACGCATGCGCTTTACAGGGGCAGAGTTGACGATGGCATTAGTTTCCAATGGTTCAGCGACAATGGGGTGATGGTTCATCGTATATTCTGCATCCACTTTATCGGCGGCCAGAAATGCATAATAATCGCGTTCGTCCACCAATGTACGCCATATAGCCTCGGCTTCAGTACGTTGGCCCAACTCGGCAAGACTTCTGGCAAGCCAATATTGCCAACGTGTTTCCTGTCGTGTGTTTTCATCCAGACTGGCAATGGCTTTTTGTACCTCAGGCCAGTTTTGTTGCCATAAGGCGGCACGTACACGCCATGGGTGATTTGGCGTGTCGCCGTAATAGTAGAGTGCTTTATCGTCACGATCCAAAGCGGCCCAAAGACCAATGCTACCCTGAACATCGTGGCGTTCATCCGTGGAAAACTGATAACGGTTTTCCAGGCGTTTCCAATGAGAATACGCCTTTGCAGGATCTTGTCTGGCTAAGCGTTTTAAGCCATAAACCAGGATTTCCCGAGCCATTGGAACATCCTGTGCCAGGGAAACTCCCTGAGCGGGCGCTGATGCGGGTAATTGTGACAGCAAGCTAACAGGATTTTTATGTATATCTTCCCAGCGTTTTGCCCATGCCTGAGCGGTTCCGCTCTGTTTTACGGTTTTGGCAAGATAGTTGGCCAGAGGAAACTGCTGGTTACGTAATGCCAGCAGCAGCCGTTGCCAGCGTAAATCATCGGTCAGCCAGCCCCGCTGTTCAGCGTGATGAAAAACAGGATCACAGGCCTTGTCTTGTGAAGCTGCGACTAACCAGAGTTTTTCAAATGCTTCGGCCGCGGCTTGTGGCTGGTTGTTGGCGATCAAAGCTCGGGCATAGTGGCATTCACGTGTAGCGGATTGCGGTGCCTGATAAAACTCCAGATACTGTTGCCACTGTTGTTTACTCGCCAGTTTATCCAGCCAGGCGCTGCGCAGACGTGCCTTGAAAAAACTTTCTTCCCGGGTTTGCAGGAAGTCCCTGATGTTTGCTGTTTCGGTATCGTTTAGTCGGTGTTGCAGATATAAATAATCAAGATATTCCCGCAACGGATAATCTTCCAGCTGACCTTGCAGTTGGCGAAACTGAGTCAGTTGATGTGTCTGTAGCGCTTTTTTGGCTTGCTGATAAAGCTTTCTCTGTTGATTGAGTTCAGCGTCAGCAAAGGCCTGGACAGGTAAAAAAGCTGCAAGCATCAGCAGCACTGCTAGTCGAATGTGAGTTTTCATGCCGGTATCTTAAAGCAAATTGTCAGAGGATGTACTACCGGACAAACTGTTTTGCAGATGAGTTTCAATATTGTCTAATTTTGGGATAAATGCCACATTGGAGCCAATCTTTATCTGGCAATGCAACCAGTCGGAGTCGACGATATCATGAGTGGGTTGCAGGGCGGTTTCATTGATAGTGATAAGCTGCGGAGCGCCGCAACAGGCAACCGCATAGTTTTTTATTTTGGCATCATTATTGATGCCGTTGATCACACAAAGTTTGTTGATTTGTCGTTTGTTTTGCTGACCACTGCCGATCAGCGTTTCCAAGTCTATCACCTGTAATGGTAATTCACGCCAGAAGAACTGGCCGATATACCAGGCTGAGTCAATATCGCTCTCTGTAAGATGAGGTAATGGAATGACTTCAGCAATCGTTGGGTTAGGCAGCAATAAATAATGCTGTCTGAGCGGTATCAACATGCAATGAATGAAATCAGATTCTTTGCTCATAATCGCCTTTAGTGAGTTATTCTCAACGCTTTTCGTTCGGATATCGATAAGCAAGTTGTTGTTTCAGTGAAATAATCAACTCATCATCCTGATAGGGTTTACCAAGGTAGGCATTTACACCGATGCTTAATGCCCGCTGGCGGTGTTTGTCTCCGGTTCGGGAGGTAATCATCACGATAGGTAAATGTTTAAACTGCGTGTCATTCCGGATAATGGATGCGAATTCAAATCCGTCCATACGCGGCATTTCGACATCCAGTAGCACGATATCCGGGGTTTGTTCGTAAAGTTGCGCCAGTGCATCCACACCATCTTTTGCGGTCATCACATCAAAACCCAAGCGCGTTAATAAACTGCCGGTCACTTTACGCATTGTAATCGAATCATCCACGATCATTGCCAGTGGTTTACGGTTAACTTCGATTTGCTGGAAGCTCTCACTGGCTTGTTGCAGGTTTATCGTACCACTGGGCTTTTGGTAGCTTTCAATTAAGGTCGGGATATCCAGGATAAAGATCACCCGCCCATCACCGAGAATGGTTGCACCGTTAATGGCGCTGATCTGAGCAAGCTGAGTTCCCACAGATTTGATAACAATTTCCCGGTTGCTATCAATACTGTCAACAGCCAACGCAATTTTGATATCGCCACTGCGGAACAGTAGCAATGGCATTTGCTGACGTAGATTTTCCAGCAGATTAAGTGGTTGGCCGAGCAGGTTACTCAGTGGAACAAAATCATAGTGTTCGCCATGAAATGTATATGTCGGTTTTTCCTGGGCCATCAATTCACCAATCTGCTGAAGACTGATCCGCCCACCGGCATTGACCGCCGAAAGCGGTACAGCAAACTGCTGCTGATTTACCGAGATCAATAACGCCTGCATCACTGACAGTGTCAGTGGGAGACGCAGGTTAAACTGAGTTCCCTTACCTGGTTGAGAGCTGATTGACAGACGACCTTTGAGAGCACGGATTTCATTGCTGACAACGTCCATACCAACTCCCCGGCCAGCGAGTTGAGATATCTTGTCGGCAGTACTGAACCCTGAGGTCAGAATCAACTGAATCAGTGCCTGCTCATTGGGGATGTTGGAGGGATCGATTAAGTTCTGCGAGATCGCTCGTTGTTTGATTTTTTCGATGTTCAGTCCCTGACCGTCATCAGCAATGGTGATCAAGACCTCTGATCCTTCACGTTGCATACTGATTTGAAGTTGGCCACTTGGATCTTTACCTTGTTGCGAACGCTCATCTGCTGTTTCCAAACCATGCGCAATGGCATTACGCAGAATATGTTCAATCGGAGCCACCAGCCGATCCAGGATAGTTCGATCCAGTTCCAAATCCGCGCCACTGACAGTTAATCTGGATTGTTTATTCAGTTCACTATTGGTTTGCCGGACAATTCTTTCCAGTCGCGGCACTATTGAATTAAATGGCAGCAGACGGGTGTGCATCAGGCCTTGTTGTAAGTCTGTATTCAACCGGGATTGCTGTAGCAGCAGAATATCGGTCTCACGCATCAGGTTACCCATCGAACGGCTGATATTATTCAAATCGTTAACCGTTTCAGTCAGACTGCGCGAGAGTTGCTGGATGGTGGAAAAACGATCCAGTTCCAGTGGATCGAATTCTTCGTTCGCATCATGGACCGTGTCTTCATAACGGAACAGGATCTGTGTTTCGGTTTCTATTTCCAGTTTGCGAAGCTGTTCATGCAAACGAGCTACCGTCTCCTCCATCTCCTCAAGCTGCTGATGCATCACACCATGTTGCTGGGTGACCTGGTCACGGGTAATACTGACCTCACCGGCAAAGTTACTCAGATAATCCAGCAGGTCAGCCCGGACTCTGATTTTCTCAGAGCTTTGCGGGCTGGGAGTGGTGTTATCGGATGAATCCCTGGCAAAACTGCTTGCTTCCGACCGGGGCAGATCAATGAAAGGTGCTTGCTCCGGCAACGTGTCGATATTGTCGATATCTGCAGGAATATAACCTGAGTATTGCTGAATATCGTGCAGTAGATCGGTCGCGGCTGGAATGTGGCTTCTGTTAGCCAGTTGTTCCTGCATTTCTGTCAGGCGATCCTGACAGCGTTGCAACAGACTAAAAAAGCTTTCCTCAGGTTGTTCTGAACGATCTGAAACAGAAAGTACCAACGTCTCGGTTTGATGTGTCAGATCAGCCATTGCCGTGGTGGCTGTTAACCTCGCGCCACCCTTAAGTGTGTGTAAATCACGCTGCAACTGCATTGAGCCAGCTGGGTTTTCCGGTTCAGTCTGCCATTGTTTGATAGCCTGATCAGTTGATATCAACAATTCTGCCGCTTCTTCAGTAAAAGCTTCCAGAATTTCAGGATCAACATCGACCGTTGAGATATCGTCCAAAGCCGTCAGGGTGGAACGGATTTGTTCACGGAAATTTGTGAAATCCGCTGGTGCTTTGTGTTGTATCAGTGCTTCAATCTGATCATTTACAATTTCTAAAGCTTCATCAAGCAGTCCACTTAAATTATCACTGCGACTCTGTGGATGCATTATCAGGCGCTGCATCAGTTGATAAAGTGCTGCGAGTTGAGGCAATGCGCTGTTTTCCGCATTCTCTGCCAGTGTGTTTAGCGTCTGCCGAAGGACTAAGGGAGCCTCATCATTTGATTGCTGCCATATTTCAAGCTGCTGACCGTATTCATTTAACAGGCTGTCCGTTTCCTCCAGGAAACTGACAAGTTGTTCAGGATCGAGTCGTGCACTGTAGGATTGTTCTGATTTTTTGGGACAAAGTTCGAAAATCCGGCGGTCCAGTAGACGAATATCAGGTTCTTCTGTCCCCGTTTTAACAGACTGCAGTAACTGACCCAGTTCAACAATAATGTCATTCAATTCACTGATAGACGCATCAGTGAAGGTTTGCTGCTGATGGTAAAGGTTACGGAAAGTCTGATCCAGTTGAGTGGCAATTATCGCGACGGGTTTTACATTGGCAATATTGGCACAGCCTTTCAGAGAGTGTGCTGCACTGAGCATGGTTTTGTTGATGACTTTACCGGTTTGCAGAATAGCGGTTTCTGCAAACAGGGTTTGCAGATGCTGCTCTGCTTCCTGATAGAAAATATCCCGCAGTGCTTTGTCTTCGTCATCTTCATCAGCAATTTCCAGCACATTCTCCTGTTCTGCAAGTTGTTGGGCCAGAATGGTTAATGCTTGTGCGGATTCGGTAAAATCAGACTCTGCCTGGGTAAATAATGTTAAGCAGTTTTTAATTTCAGGAACTGCCTCCATGGCGAGCGCCATGATTTCATCCGAAACAGGTAATTCATCGTCCAAAACTCGATTCAGTATATGTTCAACTGCTTGTGCCATATCAGCGATGGTGGTTGCACCGGCCATCCGGCCGCTGCCTTTAAGGGTATGAAAATGACGACGGATAGTCGCGATGTCACCGGTTTCTGGTGTTTCACTCCATATTGGCAATAATTGCTGCAAGTCTGTTAACACCTCATCGGCTTCTTCAACAAAAACTTCGGCAATTTCAGGATTAATATGTTCTTCAAATAGCCAGTTTCCGGCTACAGGACTATCACCGCTTTCAAAGTGCTCAGCAGTCGAAGGCGTTCGTTCTTCAAGTTCAACGGGTTGCGGGTGCTCATCGGCTTTCTGACCAGTGCTGAGGACGGTTGACTGATCATCCTGCAACGCCAATGTTTCCGCTTCAGTGACGCGCTCGCTGGAGTCTGCAGCAAGCGGATCGTAATCTTCAAACTGCAAGGTATCAGTATCTGTTTCCCTGTCTTCGAGTGCCTTGATATATAGATCGACAGAACTCAATTTTGGTTTTTCAGCAGCTGACTTGAAGGTAATAGAATCATCGGCAGAAAAATCAATCTCGGGTAGTTCCACAGCCTGATCCTGATCTGCTGGCTGGGGGATTCCTTCAGGTTCAACAGATTCCTGTTCCGTTACCGTGATGCTGAGTGGAGGGGCATCGGTATCTGTTGCTTTATCCTCGAGTGCTTTGATATATAGAGCAACCGAGCTTAGTTTCTGCTTTTCAGCGGCTGATGCGTTTTCACTCGATGCATCAACAGAAAAATTAATGTCGGGCAGATCCAATGCGTGGGTTCGCCCAGAGCTTTGACCGTAATTTTGTAATGTTTGCAGGGCTGTTTGCAGAAGATTCTCATCAGCCTGGCCGGTCCGGTGCAGATCGTCCAGATAAATTTCTGCTGAAGCAAGTATTTCTGCCAGGTTCTGCTGGTCATGAGGGGCGGTTAATAATGACGTTTCATCCGCAAATTTGTTGGCAAGAGAAGTAAACAGGTTTGCAGCGATATTGATATCCAGAACATCCAGGCTGCCTGCCAGCATCCGTAAACTATTGGTTAAGTTTTCCTGCATTTCATCAGTATCTTCAGCCTGATGATTTGATTGCTGGATCAGCAATTCTTTAATGCTGGCCAATTCATTAAGGCATTCCGTTAAAACGGTTTTTTGTAACTGACGATGAATTGCATCCGATGCATCGGTTTGTCTGAGTCTTGCTTCAATTTGCAGCAAATCATCAGCCAGACTGGTTAACTGTGCATGGTAGGACTTATCCGTTGCCAGACATCTTTGCAGGGCAGTGTGTTGACTATGTAAGCAATTACTTTGCGCCTGATGCTGCAGTAGTGACAGCGTATCCGCCATGCTGAGCAATTGCAGACTGATATCGTTGACTGCCTCGTCGGCTTGATCTTCTGCAACATCAAACTGACTGATACGTTCTTTTAATTCTTCGAGCTGTTCGAGCAGAGCATTTTGCGCTTCTACCAGTGCAGAATCGCTGTGGCCAATAAGCTGTGAAGCCTGGTCATAAAATGTCAGGTCAAAGCTTTGTTTAACGCCAGTGACCAGTGGCCCATAGCTGCTTGAGCTGGCAACCAGTAGTAACAGTTGTTTTAATAAGGTTTCCGGATATCCG
>NZ_DCSO01000045.1:44149-47432 GCF_002325665.1 Methylophaga sp. UBA1464 | reverse complement strand
TAAGGTTTCCGGATATCCGGCCACTAAGGAGTTTTCATCACCTTCACAGACCAGTCTTATCGGTGAGGCCATTTTGCCAATAAGCTGTTTGGCAGTATCTTCATCCCGAATACCTCTGTGGGCCAGGCCTTCAAGCAAGGCTTCTGCCACCCACCAGAATAAGGTGGTTTTTTCCTGCAGACACTGCAACCGCAGATGACGCAAAATCCCACGCATTTTCCGCAGGTTTTTGTCATCTTTTTCACGCATCCAGGTCAACAACAAGTGTTGAAATACGTGGGCTATTTTGTGTCTTTCCAATTCCAGTGGTGGAGCGGACTGCCCTGGGTTAGGGATAATGCTGTCGGGTAGTTTTTGTGAGAGATCCGGCGTAAATACATCTGTTTTAGCAATCACCGGTTTATCTCGTAATACTCTCAATTCATTTATTGCGTCCAGCAGACATAAAGCATTGTCGGGGAATTTCTCATTTAATTTCTGTAAATACGTCGGCAGCAAAATCATGCTGCGAGTCAAGGTTTCCAATGCCTGGTTTTGTTTATCTTCCGGGAAAGAACGCAGATAACCCGCAACGGATTGCATTTCAGCAGCGAGCATCTGGGCGCCATCCAGATTAAGCATTTCCAGAGTACCGTTGACTTGATACAAATGTTCGACACAGCGGCTCAGTGATTCAGACTGTTGAGGATCCTCGATAAATGTCTGGACAGATTGCAATGCCGCAGCGAGTGAATTCTGCAATTCATCCTGAAGCCATGTCAGGGCATGGTAATTGCCTCTGGATTGGGTCATATGCAAATCTCCGCTGGCTCAGCCTGCATCAGGGTAATTTGAAACCGGAGACTGACTTACGCAGTTCGTTGGTCAGTTCAAGCAGTCTGCCGATCGCTGCCGCGCTCTCATTGGTTCCGGTTGAAGTCTGCATGGTGATTTCCTGAATCACACTCATATTTTCTGAAGTACCAATCGCCGCTGTTGCCTGTTGTTTTGCATTGCTGGAAATATTGTTAATCAATTCTGCCAATTGTTGAGATACGGTTTCAATCTGCTCCAGAGAAGCACCGGCATCTTGTGATAAGCGAGCTCCGGAAACCACTTCAGCGGTACTTTGCTCCATGGAACTGATGGCTTCGCTGGTATCACTTTGAATGGTGCGAACCAAAGCATCAATCTGCCGGGTAGCACANNTCACTTTGAATGGTACGTACCAGCGCATCAATCTGGCGAGTGGCACTGCCTGAACGTTCCGCCAGTCGCTGAACCTCGTCAGCAACCACCGCAAAACCTCGACCGGCTTCACCCGCCATAGCGGCCTGAATGGCAGCATTCAAAGACAGAATATTGGTTTGTTCAGCGATGTCATTGATCAATTCAACGATTTCACCGATTTGTTGGGAGCTTTCACCCAAACGCTTCATGCGTTTGGAGGTTTCCTGGATTTGTTCACGGATGGTATCCATTCCGTGGATGGCTTTTTTTACTGCCCCGTTACCTTGTACGGCGAGGCTTACCGATTGCTTCGCAACTTCAGAAGACTGGCTGGCATTTTCTGAAACCAGTTCGATAGAGGCCGCCATTTGAGTAATCGCCGAGCTGACTTCAGAAATCTGTTGTGCCTGGTGCTCACTGGCGTCGGTTAAGTGTAACGCGGTCGCCTGGGTTTCCTGAGCTGCAGAGGCTACCTGCAATGTCGTTGAGTTAATCTGTGCGACCAGGCTGCGTAATGCATCAATGGTGTAGTTGACGGAGTCAGCAATTGCGCCGGTGATATCTTCGGTCACAGTGGCTGTAACGGTCAGATCACCGTCAGCCAGATCACCCATTTCATCCAGCAACCGCAGAATAGCGTCCTGGTTATGACGATTCTGTAGTTCCATTTCATCCATGGATTGCTTGATTTTGCGTAACGGCTGATAAGCGACCATCAAGGCAAATATCACCGCTAGGATAACGCTTAAACCACTGGCTGCAGCGGTGACCAGGGGATCGGGATAGACCAGAACATATTGTCCGGAAACCAGTAACCAGATACCGGCGAGCGTCAAGCCACTGAAAACAATTATTAAAACAAGGTAAAACAGATTTCTGCCGCTGAGCAGCGATGAAAAAAACAGTTTACTGGTGGCATTCATAGGGCGTGTCCTGAAATAGAATCGTTAAGCGGCTGCATTCAAAAATCTGGGGTCTTCCGCAAGCTTAAGCAGGCTGAAAACATGCCAGTAGGTATCTTGCTGATAAAGTCGACCCTGCAAATATGGTTTCAGATGCAAGTGCTGGCTTGCATCTGCCGGTTCCGGTTGACGTTGAAAATGCTTCAGACCGAAGACTTCATCAACGATCAGACCAGTGAAAAACTCAGGGTGGTTCAAAACAATAACGCGCGTGCGCTTATCTGCAGGAGGGCTGGTACCGTGCAAAAATAAATTCAAATCAATTAACGGTAGAAGATCACCGCGCAGACTGGTTATGCCGGCAACCCAGGGTTGAGATTTGGGAACTGGGGTGATTTGATGCGGCAGTGGAAACACTTCACGGGATTGGCCAAGCGGGATAAGCAGGTGAAGATTATCCAGCCGAAAGCCAATGGCTGTCCAGGCGCCCTCCATATTATCTTGCTGGGACAAGCCCGCAATACGTTGCTGGCTGCGTCGTTCGATATCCTTGAGAGTAGCAATAATATCTTTTGGATTGTCCATTGTGGTCATACTGACACTTCTACCAATTCATTGATTTGCAATATCAGATCTTCCTCTGCAACGGGTTTGCCAAGATAGCCACGTGCACCTTGTCGCATACCCCACATGCGATCAGTTTCCTGGTGTTTGGATGAAACGATCACAATCGGAATATGTGCCGTAGCGCTGTCTTTAGTCAATCGGCGAGTCGCCTGAAAACCATTTAAACCGGGCATTACCACATCCATCAGTATTAGCTGAGGTAACTGGGATTGCGCCATTGCAACTGCCTGCTCGCCATCTGTTGCCACGATCACCTGGTGACCGTTTTTTTCCAACATTTTCTGTAATACATATACTTCTGTTGGCGAGTCATCGGCTATTAAAATTAAAGCCATATAAAACCTAAGCGTCCTTGTTTTTGTTAAGCAAATGCGTCCGTATTGCATCAAGTAAGTCTTCGCGGGTAAATGGTTTTGTCAGATATTGTTCTGCACCGACAACCCGCCCTTTTGCACGGTCAAACAGTCCATCCTTGCTGGATAGCATGACTACCGGGATATCCCGATATTTTGGGTTGTTTTTCACTAGGGCGCAGGTTTGATAAC
>NZ_DCSO01000045.1:40297-44112 GCF_002325665.1 Methylophaga sp. UBA1464 | reverse complement strand
TCCAGGCGAGGCATCATGATATCGATAAATATGATATCGGGATGCTGACCACTGATTATTGGCAAAGCCTCAAAACCATTATCCGCAGTGAGAACTTCACAACCTGCTTTCTGCAGCAGGGATTCAGCGCTACGGCGAATCGTTTTACTGTCGTCAATGACCATCACCTTAAGGCCTGAAAATTCTGATAAAGTCTCACTCACAGTCATTTTTACCTACAGCCTGATACATTCGATTAAAATCAACCCTGAAGATAACCCATTTTTGATCGTCAGGCTAGTGACTACTTTCGATGTTAAGGTCTGTTATTCCTTCATTTCTAAACGCATGGCAGAGTATGTATGACTTGAAAATTGCAATCTGTGTCCCATATCACAGTAAATACGGTCTGTTTATCTTTTGTTGTCCCTGGAAGGGCGGGAAAATCGCTTGCAGCAGTGACGGTGATAAAAGATAAACAGCCCTAATTCAGCCAGCCTTATTTTTATTGACTCAGAGAGTTCATCATGACTTCAGCTGTACCGCATCTCATTACTGCCCTGAATGGGCCTTTACTGGAATTGGAATCACATTTACTTGAGCGTCAGGCTGATGTGGAATGCTGGTTACGTGAGCAATGGCTTAAAACTCCCGCACCGTTCTATGCATCGGTTGATTTGCGAAACTCGGGATTTAAACTTGCACCGGTAGACACGAATCTGTTTCCGGCAGGTTTTAACAATCTTAACCCGGCATTTATGCCGCTATGTGTGCAAGCTGCGCAGGCGGCGGTTGAACGACTTTGTCCGAAAGCCCGTCGGGTATTAATCATTGCGGAAAATCACACGCGTAACCTGTTTTATCTGGAAAGCGTGGAAACCTTAAGAGATATTTTTGAAAAAGCCGGCCTGGAGGCGCGCATTGCCAGCTTGCGTGACGATATCAGTGAGGCTATACAGGTCGAATTGCCCTCTGGGAAAACCTGTGAAATTTCACCTTTGGAAAGACAGGGAAATCGCGTTGCGATAGGGGATTTTTCGCCTTGTCTGGTGTTACTCAATAATGATATGTCAAGTGGGCGTCCAGCCATCCTGGAAGGTGTTGAACAGCAACTTGCGCCTCCACTAAAAGCCGGGTGGGCCACTCGGAAGAAGTCGGATCACTTTACCCACTATTCGATGGTTGCTCATGCTTTTGCTGAGCAAATTGGGATAGATCCTTGGCTGGTATCGCCACTTACATTGCAATGTGGTGAAGTCAATTTTATGGAACGCAGCGGCATGGAGTGTCTGGCACGTAATGTGAACACCTTGTTAACGGCGATTCAGAATAAATACAATCAGTATGGCATTGATCGTGAACCGTTTGTGGTAGTGAAAGCAGATTCAGGCACCTATGGCATGGGTATTATGATGGTGAAAAGTGCTGATGAGTTATTGAACCTGAATCGCAAGCAACGCACTAAAATGTCTTCGGCCAAAGAAGGTCTGGTCGTTGATAATGTATTGGTTCAGGAAGGTGTGTATACCTTCGAAACTCTCGGTGAGGAGGAGGCTGTGGCTGAGCCGGTGATATATATGATGGACCATTTTGTTATCGGTGGCTTTTATCGTGTGCATACAGGCCGTGGCATTGATGAAAATCTTAATGCGCCGGGAATGCACTTCGAGCCCCTGGCGTTTGCCCAGTCCTGTATTACACCGGACAAATTTGATAAGCCGGATGCTGAACCGAATCGCTTTTATGCCTATGGGGTTATTGCGCGACTAGCGTTGCTAGCCGCTGCAAGAGAACTGGCATAATTCAGGCGTTATGCTCACTTAAATAGGCGATAGTCATGGTCTGGTTGTGCAACAGGCTATGGCTATCGTCTTCTCCGGAACAGATTTCACCATTTGAGTAAAAACCGGTAATGCCGGTTTGCATGCCCAGCAGACGCTGAACCGCATACACTTCGTCTGAAACCTGATCTTCCATCACCAGTTTACGACCTACACAGCTGACGCAGATGGCCAGCGCTTTATCGTTAATATCCACTTTTTTCAATAAGATTTGCCGGGCAGCTTCGCTGGCTCCGGCGACCAGCTGATCATGATCGGATTTCAGAAAACGTACGGTTGACCCTTCAGCAATATTGCCGGCAAAGGTCATACTGTTTTCTTTTTCGTTAATCGACAGCAAGGTTCTTATGACATTAACGTTTTTGTCATCCATGATGGCGAACGGAAAATTAAGACCCGAAGAAGGCAGTTCGCTGGCATAGTAGCCGATATACATTTTATAAAGCGGTAAGGCTGGTTTGTTATCCATTTCATAGACCACATTTTTAATGGCCTTGGTGATACGTCTTGGCGGGCCGTAAGGTTTCCAGCCACCTAATGCGCCACTGGTCACAATAGCGTCTTTGCCATAAATTCCTACAGCAATGACAATGCGATCCTGGATTTGATCATTATTCAGTAACAGAGTCTTGCTAAATTTGGCATCATCGCCAGCCAGACCGCCGGTAATAGGGGTGTTGGGCAATACTTCCTGCAGACCTTCAACCAGTTCTGAACCGTTAACATTAAGGCCATCGCTGAGAACAAATACACCTTTTAAATCCGGAGCGACTAATTCATTGGCGATTTGGGCACCTAAAGCATGTGATTGCTCCATGCTGTTGACGGGTTTGCAGATGAAGCGAAGCTGGCTGCGCTGCCACTGCATGGCGGTAATATGTACGCTGTCATCAAACACGCCATCTCCGGTAATTTCACCGGAAGTGGTGCAACCGATAATTTGGGCATTGGGGTAGCGTTTCTGTAACTGGCTGGCAAAATTGCGTTCGCTGAAACGGTTAACGGAGCCGAAAACCAAAACCCAATTTGCTTCACTCAATGTCGATGCAGATGAGAGTTTGTTAAAACCGCTTTTGGTAGGTAAATGTTCCTGTACAAACTTCATTTTATTAAACCCAACATCCTGAAATTTAAATGAATCATTAGCATCCTTGTTCTATGTGTTCAAAAAACATCAGCCGATACTACATCAGATTGTCTGATACTGGGAGTAGCTTGATTCAAAATGTGAACTGATTTGCACAAATCTGGCGCATAAAAAAGCCCTGAGCGCCTATTCCGCGTCAGGGCTTTCGAGTAAAAAAAGTTTTTAACCAGCCAGTTTCTGTTTAAGGATATCGTTGACCTGTCCTGGATTGGCTTTGCCTTTTGAGGCTTTCATAACCTGTCCCACAAAAAAGCCGAATACCTGTTCTTTACCATCACGATATTGCTGTAATTGATCGGGATTAGCGGCAATCACTTCATCAATCATTGCTTCGATGGCACCGGTATCGGTGACTTGCTTAAGACCTTGAGCTTCAATGACGGCATCGGCATCAGCGCCTTTACCATTCCAGATGGCTTCAAACACCTGCTTGGCGATTTTACCGGAGATAGTATTGTCCTGAATGCGAAGTAATACGCTGCCCAGTTGGGCTGCAGAGACCGGAGATTCAGTGATGTCGAGACCCGCTTTATTCAATGCGCCGGAGAGATCCCCGATGACCCAGTTGGCACATTGTTTGGGATCTTTATTGCCTGTCGCGACAAGCACGGCTTCAAAATAATCAGCCAGTTCACGGCTGCTGGTCAGTACGCTCGCATCATACCTTGATAAGCCCATTTCACTTACAAAACGATCGCGTTTCTCGTTGGGCAATTCCGGTAAAGTGGCACGAACCTGTTCAATCAAGCCTTCATCTAAAACCAAAGGCAATAAGTCAGGATCCGGGAAGTAACGGTAATCATTGGCTTCTTCCTTGCTCCGCATGGAGCGGGTTTCATTTTTATCCT
>NZ_DCSO01000045.1:39065-40172 GCF_002325665.1 Methylophaga sp. UBA1464 | reverse complement strand
ACATCATACAGACGAGTTTCCTGAACCACTGCGCCGCCGGATTCAATCACATCAATCTGTCTTTCAACTTCAATATTGATGGCACGTTCGACATTACGGAATGAGTTGATATTTTTCAGTTCAGCCCGGGTACCGAATTTTTCCTGACCTTTGGGACGTACGGAAACGTTGGCATCACAGCGGAATGAGCCTTCCTGCATATTGCCATCACATATTTCCAGATAACGTACCAAAGAGTGGATTTTTTTCATATAAGCAACAGCTTCTTTAGCGCTGCGCATATCGGGTTCGGAAACGATTTCCAGTAAAGGCGTCCCAGCGCGGTTCAGATCGATCCCGGTTTGACCGTGAAAATCTTCATGCAAGGATTTCCCGGCATCTTCTTCAAGATGGGCACGGGTGATGCCAATAATTCTCTCACTGCCGTCTTCCATTTCGATGGTGATTTGGCCTTTGCCAACGATTGGCAATTCAAACTGACTGATTTGGTAGCCTTTCGGCAAGTCTGGATAAAAATAGTTTTTGCGGGCAAATACTGAACGATCGGCAATTTCGGCATCAACCGCTAAACCGAATTTGACCGCCATACGAACAGCTTCTTTATTCAATACCGGCAGTACTCCCGGTAATCCAAGATCAACAGCACATGCCTGAGAGTTCGGTGCCGCACCGTAGGCAGTGGCTGCTCCGGAGAAAATTTTCGTTTTGGTTGCAAGTTGGGCGTGGATCTCTAGCCCGATAACAACTTCCCATTCCATAATTGACGGCCTGAATTTAAGTGATTAAAACTTCGAATTGTAGCAATTATTCACGCAGACTCAGAATTTTCCAGTCGCGCTGTCGTGCAATTTCGGCCAATGTTTCATCCGGATCCACCGCGATGGGGGTCTCGACCTGCTCCAGCAAAGGCAGATCATTGTGTGAATCACTGTAGAAATAACTGCCTGCAAGGTTATGCTGATGTTCGGTTAACCAATGTTGTAAACGGACAACTTTGCCATGCTGAAATGACGGAACACCCTGTACCTGACCGGTATAGCGCCCATCAACCATTTCCGGATCGGTGGCAATCAGATGGTCGATACCTAATATTTCAGCTATTGGCTT
>NZ_DCSO01000045.1:38115-38971 GCF_002325665.1 Methylophaga sp. UBA1464 | reverse complement strand
GTTGCAGTAATGATCAGCAGGGTATCACCCTGCTGGCGATGGTATTCAATCAACTCGCGGCCTTTTGGCAGAATAATCGGCATGATTTTCTGTTGCAGGTACTCGGCACGCCAACTCAGCAAGTTCTGCATACTGTTTTTTGCCAGCGGTTCAAACACAAACTGCAGGAAGGCATTGATATCCAGCTGTCCTGCCTGATAGTCATGATAATAAGCCAGATTAGTGTCGTGGTAACTCTGCGGATCGACGATGCCATTTTCCGCCAAATAGCGCCCCCACAAATAATCACTGTCGCCGCCGAGTAAGGTATTGTCTAAGTCAAATATTGCTAAAGCCATTGTAACTGGTCATGTCCCGATAAATTGAGCGCCTATTGTAAGACAAAATGCGTTGCATCCTCATGTCTCATTCACTAATCTAAACTTATTATAAATAATTATGCTGGCGGCCCGTGCTTATCGTTGCCCCCGGCGAGAGATTGAACCGTGATAGACAAAGATGGCTTCAGAGCCAATGTGGGGATTATCCTCTGCAATGACCTTAACCAGGTGTTGTGGGCGCAACGTGCTCAGCATGATTCATGGCAGTTTCCCCAGGGTGGCATTAAAACCAATGAAACGCCGGAGCAGGCCGCCTTCCGTGAATTGACGGAAGAAATTGGTCTGGGCCGTGAACATGTTGAGCTGTTGGCTACTACCCGGGGATGGTTGCGTTATCGCTTGCCCAAGCGTTATTTAAGGTATGGCAACAAACCCTTGTGTATCGGTCAGAAGCAGCGCTGGTTCCTCATGCGTTTTACCGGTGATGAAGCCGATGTCAGACTGGATCTGCATGAAAAACCCGAGTTTGATGATTG
>NZ_DCSO01000045.1:34293-38050 GCF_002325665.1 Methylophaga sp. UBA1464 | reverse complement strand
GATGATTGGCGCTGGGTAGATTACTGGACGCCCGTCGAGGAAATTGTATTTTTCAAACGGCGGGTATACGAAAAAGCTCTGCATGAATTTGCGCCACTGCTATTTCCTGAATACCGTAAACGGGCCGGTAATCGTGACCCGTCAGCTGGTTAATTCAGTTGCTTGCGAAATACGCTGGAATTACGTTGATAGTTATATAACGCCTGTTTTTGCATAGGTAAGTCACTGATTGCAGAGGGCTGAAAGCCATGTTCGATAAACCAGTGTGCAGTCTGAGTTGTCAGCACATAAAGCGTATTCCACCCTGCCGTTTTAGCCTGTTTTTCCAACACGGTCAGTAACTGTTTGCCACGGCCTTGATGACGGTAGTCTGTGGATATCGCCATGCAGGCCAATTCCGCTGCATTGTTTTCCGGATAAGGGTATAACGCAGCACAGGCGACGACCGTGCCATCACGCTCCATCACCGTGAAATGATCAATTTCCCTTTCCAGTAATTCCCGAGAACGTTTGACAAGTACTCCGCTTTGTTCCAGAGGTTGCAGTAATTCCAGAATGCCACCGACATCTTCAATATTTGCCTGACGTGTGGTTTCAAACGAAGTGGCACTGATTAACGTACCAGCACCATCCCGGCTGAATAATTCCTGCAACAAGGCACCATCAATCGAACGGTCCAGCAAATGTACCCTGGAAACACCTGCTTTACAGGCGCTGACAGCCGCACTTAATGACGGGTGATCGTAATCTTTTGCCTGTTGCAGCGTAATTTCCCGGGGCAAATGCTCATTGCTCTGACCAATAAATATAAGTTTGTCGGCTTGTAAGCGCGTGGCCGCTGCGGTGGCAATAGCCTCGGCAGATAAATTAAAGATTTCACCAGTAAGTGAATATCCCAGCGGCGGTAGCAGTACCAGATTGCCATTAGTCAATTGCTGTTGAATACCTTCAGCATCAATACGTCTGACTTCACCGGTATGTCCCAGATCAATACCATCAATAATGCCAGCGGGGCGGGCGGTGACCAGATTTCCACTGACACAGCGAATCCGTGAATCGGCCATAGGGGTGTGTGGCAGGCCAAACGAAAGTTTGGATTCAATAGCGATACGTAATTCCCCCACCACCCCACGGGCGATCTGCAGACTGGCATCATCCGTAATCCGCAGGCCACGATGATATTTCACTGCAATATTGCGTTTCTCACATTGCGCTTCGATTTGAGGCCGTGCACCAAATACCAGTACCAGTCGAATATCCAGACTATTCAGAATCGCCAGATCATGGATCAGATGATCAAAATTATCTGCTGCGACCGTTTCACCATCAAAAGCAATGACAAAAGTTGCGCCACTGTGGGCGTGAATATACGGTGCAGCCGCTCTGAACCATGAGGTTGTGGTCGCGAAATGAGCGTCTGCAGGTTGTTGTGATGATGAATTCATAATGTCTTTTTATCGTAGTCTCACCACGCTTGCCAAGTTGCGTGTAAAATCCCGTGGTTAAACTGATGTCATTCCGTTGTTGCAGTGTGTCCATCAGTCTCAATTATAGTTGGAGAAAATCAATGCCTGAATATCGTTCAAAAACTTCTACTGCTGGCCGTAATATGGCGGGCGCCCGTGCTTTATGGCGGGCCACAGGCATGAAGGATGATGATTTCAGCAAGCCTATTATAGCGATTGCGAACTCATTCACACAGTTTGTTCCGGGCCATGTTCATTTGAAAGATCTGGGTCAGTTAGTCGCGCGTGAAATTGAACGGGTTGGTGGTGTTGCGAAAGAATTCAATACGATTGCGGTCGATGATGGTATCGCTATGGGTCATAGTGGCATGCTTTACAGTCTGCCTTCACGCGAAATTATCGCCGACTCAGTTGAGTATATGGTCAATGCCCATTGTGCTGATGCGCTGGTGTGCATCTCCAACTGCGACAAGATTACCCCCGGAATGCTAATGGCAGCATTACGTTTGAATATTCCAGTAGTGTTTGTTTCCGGTGGCCCGATGGAGGCCGGTAAAACCAAATTGGCCGGGCAGGATGTCAAACTGGATCTGGTCGATGCCATGGTGCAGGCGGCAGATGATAATGTCAGTGATGAAGATGTTGCTCAGGTTGAGCGTAGTGCATGTCCAACCTGTGGTTCCTGCTCGGGTATGTTCACAGCCAACTCAATGAACTGTCTGACAGAAGCGCTTGGTTTGTCATTGCCGGGGAACGGTTCCTTGCTGGCGACTCATGCTGATCGCCGCGAACTGTTTCTGGAAGCAGGTCGGCGTATCGTCGATCTGGCAAAACGTTATTACGAAAATGATGAAGAAGATGTCCTGCCTCGTGCTATCGCCAGCAAAGCGGCATTTGAAAATGCGATTGCGCTGGATATTGCCATGGGCGGTTCCACCAACACCGTTTTGCATTTACTGGCTGCGGCGCATGAGGGTGAAGTGGATTTCACTATGGCGGATATCGACCGGATGTCCCGCAAGATTCCGAATCTATGCAAGGTAGCCCCGGCGACCAATAAGTATCACATGGAAGACGTGCATCGTGCCGGTGGTGTGATTGGCATCCTGTCTGAACTGGCTGCCGGTGGATTGTTACATACCGAAGTACCAACCGTGCACAGCAAAACGATGGCCGAAGGGCTGGCTTTGTGGGATGTGGCACGCAGTGATCACCAGCCTGCGCAATTACGTTATCTGGCCGGACCTGCCGGAATACCAACCCAAACAGCATTTAGTCAGGATTGCCGCTGGCCTTCTTTGGATCTGGATCGTGAAGAGGGTTGTATTCGTAATGTTGAGCATGCCTACAGCAAAGACGGAGGTTTGGCAGTCTTGTTTGGCAATCTGGCCGAAGAGGGCTGTATTGTCAAAACCGCTGGTGTTGATGAGTCAATACTTAAATTCTCTGGTCCGGCGCGTATCTTTGAATCGCAGGATCATGCTGTGACCGCCATTCTGACGGAACAGGTTCAAGCTGGTGACGTGGTACTGATTCGCTATGAAGGCCCGAAGGGCGGGCCGGGTATGCAGGAAATGCTGTACCCGACCAGCTATCTGAAATCCAAGGGGCTTGGCAAACACTGTGCGTTGCTGACCGATGGCCGATTCTCTGGTGGTACTTCTGGCTTATCTATTGGTCATGCCTCACCGGAAGCTGCAGAAGGCGGCAATATTGGTTTGGTAGAAGAGGGCGATATGATTCATATCGATATCCCTAATCGCAGCATTAATGTTGACTTAACCGATGCCCAGCTGGCGGAAAGACGTATTGCGATGGAACAACGCGGTGAGATGGCCTGGAAACCGGTTAACCGTGAACGTAAAGTCAGCCTTGCTCTGCAGGCTTATGCTGCTCTGACGACCTCTGCTGCCAAAGGCGCGGTACGTGATGTGGAGCAGCTGAAACGCCGCTGAGGGATTAAAAAAACTAACCACAGAGACACAGAGGGCACGGAGAAAGCTTTCGGGGGTATGTGGTTATTTTATCCGCAGATTACGCAGATTTTCGCAGATTCTTAATATGTATTTGCAGGCAATAAGCCTGCTGATACATAGCTTATTTTCTCTAACCAACGTTTTTATAATCCGCTTGTCAGCTGCCTTGTCTCTTAAATACAAGATAAACACTAAGAAAAGCGGGTAATTAATCTGCGCGAATCTGCGTAATCTGCGGATTTTTTAATAAGCCACTCAAACCAGCATGGATATCTTTTTTAAAGAAACATCTGTGCCCTCTGTGTCTCTGTGGTT
>NZ_DCSO01000045.1:27438-34093 GCF_002325665.1 Methylophaga sp. UBA1464 | reverse complement strand
GCTTGCCGAACAGCACTTAAGCGATGAGCAATGATGATGGTGGTGCGGTTTTTCAGGTAATCCGCCAAGGCGATATGCAGATGATGCTCGGTATTGCTGTCCAGCGCTGAAGTAGCCTCATCGAGCACCACCACACTGGGATTCATTAGTGCCATTCTGGCTACGGCAAGGCGTTGCCGTTGGCCGCCCGAGAGCTTAACGCCGGAACGGCCAACCAAGGTATCCAGACCTTTCGGCATGGCCTGAATAACATCCTCAATCTGCGCGGTTTTTATCGCCTGCCAGATCGCTTCATCAGGATAATCGCGTCCCAGTGTAATGTTTTCCCGCACCGAGTCATTAAACAGGGCAGGATGTTGTAAAACGGTGGCCACATGCTCGCGCACGCCTTCCAGTCCTATTTCGCTGACCGGCACTTCATTGAAATACACCATGCCTTTATCGGCTGGATACAGACCCAGCAATACATTGACTAAAGTTGATTTACCGGCACCGCTGGCCCCCACCAGAGCCACTTTTTCACCGGCTTTGATATCCAGCGAAACTCCGCTGAGCACCGGATTATTTTCGTCATAACTAAAATGCAGATTTTCAATGCGGATACTGCTGGCCTGGCCTTCGATAAACGGATTGGTTTTGGCCGGATAAACCACTTCCTGTTTTAACGAAAACAATTTGTTCAGACGAGAAACCGCGGCACCGGCAGCATAGAATGCATATTGGATATTCAACACTTCCTGCACTGGTCCCATCATGAACCACAGGTAGCCAAACACCGCAAACATCTGACCGATACTCAGATCGGAAAACACCACCATCCACATGCTTACCGCGCGAAATATATCAAACCCAAACAGAAAAATAACAAAAGAAATACGATTGGCTGCATCGCTTTTCCAGGCATAGTCAGTGGCATGCGTGCGTATTCCACGAGCCCGGTCAATAACTCGCAGAAAATAATGTTTTTCACGATTGGCCGCACGGATCTGCTGAATGGCATCAAGTGTTTCGGTCAGGCTCTGTTGAAATACCTCGACTGCGGTATTTTCATTTTTTTTCAGGTGTTTAACATGTTTACCCACTCGCATGGTGAAATAAATTACCAGGGGATTCATAAACAGAATCAACAAAGCCAGTTGCCAGTGCAGAAACAGCAGTATTACTGCAGTACCGATAATGCTCAGCACTGCTACGATAAACCTACTAATGGTATTACCGATAAAGTTATCAATGACCTCAATATCGGTGACAAAATGAGAGGATATGCCACCACTGCCACGGGTTTCATATTCACTGATGGCGATTCTTCCCAGCCGTTTGATCAGCTGACGGCGAATTCGAAAGGTAATGCGTTTGGCAATGATGGTGAAATAGCGTGATTGCAACACGTTTAAAACCAATGAGGCCAAACGTAATACCAGCGTCAGGATCAACATGGCGCTGATGAAAAGAATAGGACCATGCCAGTGTTCAGGGGTAAACGAGGAAATAAATGCTACGGCGGCACCAGGCTGATTAAGCAGGACTTCATCCACCATTATCGGTAGCAGTAACGGCACAGGAACCGCACACAGAGTGGCAAACAGCGCGATCAGGTTGGCTTTTATCAGATGCTTTTTATAACTCAACGCCTGTTTGAGTATGCCTTTAAGCTGATAGCTGGTTTCTGTGCTCATGGATGTTAGTCAATTCAGTTAGGGTCTATAGGCAGCAATTTAACAGTGACTTTACCCTCCTCAGACCAATATCTGCTGGCCCTCGCTGTTAAAAAACAGCTCCGGTTGATAACCCCATATTTTCATTACTGTTTCAGGTTGAAGCACCTGCGGTGGTGATCCCTGGGCGACGAGTTCACCCTGTTGTAAAAGCCACACTTTGTCAGCATAACGACTCGCTTGGTTCAAATCATGCAAAATACTGATCACCGCAAAGCCATTTTCCTGACAAAGCGATTTTACCAAATTCAATAACTGATGTTGCTGTCCAAGATCCTGTGCTGATGTTGGTTCATCCAGTAATAACAATGGTGCCCGTTCTGCCTGTGACAGTTGTAATAATACTCTGGCCAATTGTACCCGTTGTCGTTCACCGCCCGACAGGCTGGTATAAAGCCTGTCAGAAAATTGCCAGGTATCGGTTGCCCGCATCCACTTTTGCACGGTGTGATTAATAGCATGACGATTCAGGTTGAGTGGTGTGGCACCTATGGCAACCACCTCCTGCGCTTTGAATGGAAACGATAACTGGCTGGCCTGAGGCAAAACGCCCAGATGTCGAGCCAATACGTGTCTCGGCCACTGTGGTAACGGTTTATTATGTAGACGTATCTGTCCGGTACTTGCGGGCCACTCACCACAGATGGTTTTAATTAAACTGGATTTACCTGCACCATTAGGACCTAACACCGCAATTAACTCGCCGGAAATCAAACTGGCTGCGGGCAAATTCAGAATTTGGCGGTGTTCCTGTTGAACAAGCAGATTTTCGATAGTGAGCATAGGCAGGCTTATAAGGTACTGAGTCGTTTACGTTGCTGGATCAGCAAAAATGCAAAGAATGGCGCACCGATTAATGCGGTCACCAAACCTACTGGTAATTCCGCCGGAGCCAGCAACACTCTGGCACCAATATCTGCCATCAGTAATAAAACCGCTCCTGTCAGCGCGGATAATGGCAGCAATAAACGGTGATCCGGGCCCATGGTCATACGCACCAGATGGGGCACCACCAGACTGATAAAGCCGATAATGCCGGTGGCTGAAACGGCAATGCCAATGCCGATTGCGGTGACCACAATCAATTGCAGTTTTAATTTCTCGACATTGATGCCCAGATGGCGGGCTTCGGCTTCGCCCAGCAGAAAGGCATTTAATGCTGGTGCCTGAGTTTGGTAAAACAATAAAAGGCAAAGGCAGGTCATTGCGGACAGCCAGATAGATGTATTGTTTGCGCCGTTCAGCGTACCCATACCCCATAAGGTCAGCTCGCGTAACGCCATATCATTGGCGATATAGGTCATAAAACCAATGATTGCCCCGCTAAAAGCCGCTATGGCAACGCCAGCCAGCAACAGAATCAATACCGAAGTCTCCCCATTTTGAGATTGCGCCAGCCGATACACCAGTAAGGTGGTTATCAAACCGCCCAGAAATGCCGCTACAGGTGTTGTCAGATAGCTGAGCGAAGCCGGTAACAATACGATGGCAATGGCCGCGCCAAGTCCTGCGCCAGAAGAGACGCCAATAATGCCGGGATCAGCTAATGGGTTACGGAATAGTCCCTGGGTGACAGCACCACAAAGGGCTAATAACGCACCGATAAAGATAGCGAGTAAAGTTCGTGGCCAGCGTAACTCCCAGATAATGGCGGTTTGAAAGGCATTTAACTGACTCAGTTCACTGCCGAAAAACTTATCTAGTATGCTCAATAAGCTTTGTTTTGCAGGCAAGGTCATTGGACCCAGCATGATCGATAACAACACCGTTACCAGCAATAACATGACCATCATCAGCCAGATGCTTCGGCGCCAGCCATGCAAGCTGGCAGGTAAATATTTGGCATAACTCATCGTGCTGAGGAATAAATAATGGCTGCCAGCTGATCGGCCTGTTTTACCGCAGTTATGCTCAGTCCTGCGATTAACTTACTGGCATCAATACTGATAATGCGCCTGGTTTGGCCGGCAGCAGTATTTTTCAGCAAAGGATAGCGAGACAACAGCTGCTCCGTTTCCGGTGCGCGATTACTGCGGTTTCCAACCAGAATGACATCGGGATTCATTGCCAGAACAGATTCCAGCGACACTGACTGATAACCATTAAATTCGCTGATATTTTGACCATCAAGCACATTGATGAGGGCATGACCAACCGTGTCACGTCCAGCCTGTGATAATCCCCGATCATTCAAATCCAGCAGAAACACCATTTTTAAATTTGATCCATTGAGATGATCGGTGATCGCGGTTTCCATTCGCTGAATATCGACGATTAATTGCTGACCGGTTTTTTCGCGATCCAGTGCTTTGGCTAAGTACTGAATATTACTGCGAAGGTCCGCAATGGTTTGCGGACTGTTGAGCTGGATAAAGTTAATCTGTGCATTTTGAATGGCTTTTACAGTGGGAGCAGGCCCTGTATGGTCGCTGCCCACAATCAGATCCGGTTGTAAGGATAAAATCGCTTCGGCCGACAACGCACGGTGATAGCCGAGTTGTTTAACATGATGACTTTTGAGTAATGGCTCACTGGTGATATCGGTGGCGATAATGTTGGAGCCAACCCCCAAGGCCAGCAAAATTTCTGTGGCATTGCTATCAACACTGATGATTTTTTTATCGGCATGAACCGGCTCAGCCATCGTAATTTGAGCCGTTAACAGTAATAAAACGCCGTAAAATAGTTTTCTCATATTAAGACGAGAAAATGTAGATTGAGACATGAATAGCTCCAAGCAGGGTAAATCAGTTTCGGGCTCGTTATTGAAGAACGCCATGAGCAAATGCAGAAGTTTAACCACAAATAAATAATTTGTTAAGTTAAATCTAAATGATAATCGTTATTATTTGCATGTTGTGTGAGGTGTGATAATTTTCCCAGCCGATGCAGTAACTCTCATCTGCAAATCAACTTTTTGAACGTTAAGGCGATCTTTACTGAGGAAAAAATGAACACACAATGTAAAACCCTCCCTACCCTGATTCAGTCTGTGCTTTTGCTTAGTCCGCTATTGGTGTCAACCAGTCACGCCCAAACGCCTTTGCAAATGGAAGAAATCAAGATCACTGCAACACGTAATGCAGAACAGCAAGACTTGCAGAGTCGCAATATCACGGTCATTGATAAAGCTGAATTGGATCAGGTTCAGGCGACTTCTGTGCCACAGACGGTAGCTCATCTGCCCAATGTCACGCTGAGTGGTGGGCCAAGGGAAGATGTTCAGAATGTGAATATCCGTGGTTTGGGAGATAACCAGGTATTACAGCTGGTGGATGGGGTCCGACAAAACTTTATGTCAGGTCACCGACCAACCTATTTTCTGGATCCGGAATTAATCAAAAATGTCGAAGTAGTGAAAGGACCGAGCAGCGCGTTGTGGGGGTCAGGTGCCCTGGGCGGCGTAATTTCACAAAACACCATTCATGCGGCTGATTTGCTGGGAACCAGTGATTTTGGCGGTTTTATCAAGCAGGGTTATCACAGCAACAGTGATAAATGGTTGACCACCTCAGCACTGGCTGGACGAGGTGATAATCTCGACTGGCTGGTTTCTGGTTTTTATCGTGATGGTAATGACCTGGAACTGGGCAATGGGAAGAATCTCGAGGGTTCTGCATCACGTGATAAAGGTTTGATGGCGAAAGTAGACTGGTTTATTGATGATGCACAAACCGCGACATTTAATCTGCGAACTTCCGAGGTGAATGGCGAGATTCCTTCGAATGGAGCAGCCAATGTGGGATCCTCTAATTTTATGATTCACCGCGAAAATCAGACTGATCATGCTGCAGTGGATTATCGTCTGAATCCAGACAGTAACTGGCTTAATGCCCAGCTGATGCTGTACTGGAACAATACCGAAATGCAGGAATATCGCTTATCAGATCGACGTGCTGATCGGACTGAGATCGAAACGCTTGGCTTAAATCTGAATAACCGAACTGAGCTGGGTGACATTAGTTTTATCTATGGTGTGGATGGCTATCAGGATAAGTTAACTAGTAGCCGTGCTGGGTTAAATCGTCCTACACCGCCAAATGCCACAACCGAAGTTTGGGGAGCATTTACCGAAGTTCATATTCCGTTTGCCGAAGCTTGGCGACTAGAACTTGGCAGTCGTTATGATTATTTCAGCACTGAAGCAAAAAATTTAAATAATGATCGTAGTGATAAAGCGTTTTCACCTTCAGTCGCTTTAGTGTGGCAAACCACAGATAAGTTGAATCTGACCTTACGTTATGATGAAGCTTTCAGGGCACCAACTGCTGAAGAGCTTTATACAACCGGAACACATTTTTGTATTACTTCCACTGCCTGTAATACCTTTATTCCCAATGCTGATCTGAAACCAGAAGAATCTCAAAATATTGAATTCATTGCTGACTTTAATACGCAGAATGTTTTTACTCAACAAGATCGCTTTGGCATCAATGGGGCATTGTTTTATAACAATATTGATAATTTTATTGAGCAAACAGTTGATAACCCTGTTTTCTCAGCTTTACCTTTTCCACCTTTTTTCAGTGTAGATGCTGGTCATACCACTTATAACAACGTTGATGAGGCTCGTTTAAAAGGCTTTGAGCTAACATTTAACTATGGTCTAAATGATTTTAATGCTGCATTGTCGTACGGACAGACCCGTGGTGAAGATAAACAGACTGGTGAGAAACTGAGCGGTATCCCAGCAGATAAATGGGTATTGGATCTGAGTCAGCGCTTTATCAATCGCAGTGTTAAAACAGGTCTAAGAGTCAGTCATGTTGAAACTCAGAACCGAACTCCCTCCGGAGATAGCCGTGATTATGATCGCTATACTCTGGCCGATATTTATGCGACATGGGAACCAGTTACCATGCCCAACCTAAAACTTGATCTCAGCGTGAATAATCTGACCGATCAATATTACCGTGTGGCCTTTCAGGAGCTTTATATGC
>NZ_DCSO01000045.1:22728-27246 GCF_002325665.1 Methylophaga sp. UBA1464 | reverse complement strand
AACAATTACTGGAACAGATTAGCGATTGGGGTTCGATGACCACGATAGTGATTCATGGTGGTAGTGTATTCGAATTTACCGGTCCTTTTCCAAAAGCAACAGTGGCAGAAGGATTCTATAACCTTAAAGCTGACAGTAACGGTTTTCATGGCCATCTTAATCTGCAGAAAGTTGAGCAAATCAGCTTGCAGACCAAACCCCATCGAGGTCGCGAGAGTTATGCCTTTGTGTTTGAGGATGTAAACAGTGAAGTGATCTTTAAAGTGTTTCTCGGTCGCGATGAACGAGGTGAATTAATCGCATCACAACGCGAAAAGTTTTATCAGTTAATGCAGCAATATCAGCTGTCAGGACATTCCGATGAAGAATAAAGGTTTGGAACAACAGATCAGCGATGAAATCATGATGATGGTCAACAGCCGTAAAACGTTAATGCTGTCGACGCTTGATGAAAATAATCACCCTTATGCATCCTATGCAGCATTTGCGGTAGGACGTGATTGTCTCTATGTATTACTCAGCGATATTGCTGTGCATGGTGTGAATCTGCGGATTCATCCACAGGCATCCGTGCTGATCATCGAAGATGAGGATTCGGCTATTGAATTGTTTGCCCGGTTACGGGTGAGCTATCAGATAGAGGCGGAATGGATTCAGGTCGATTCAGATGCCTGGAATGTGGGCATCGCCTTATTAACTGAACGTCATGGGCAGCGAATTACCAATCTGAGTCAATTAAGTGATTTTCGTCTGTTTAAGCTGAAGCCGAAAGGGGGACGTTATGTGAAGGGGTTTGGCAAAGCGTATCAGATTGATGGTGGCACGCTGGCAGGTAAGAACCTTGAGCATTTGCGCGATGGCCATAAAAAACGTGAAGTGGTGGTCAAACCATCCGCATCAGAATAAAAATAGCGCTGTGAATTCACAGCGCTATTTTATGGTGTCGTTTAGAAATTCCCCCACGAGCTTTTCTTGCGCATCCTCAGGCTCGGCATAATCAGGCCAATGATTATTCCACCAAATAACACGGCGGCACCAATTAAAAACCAGTTTTTTGCATCATTGTCCTTCAGGGTATTGTTTTCAATCACGATAGACTGAATCTCATGATCAATTTGCTGCAACCGTTCCTTTAATTGACGATTTTCGTTTTCCAAAGCCACAGCATTAGAGGCTGTACGACGTATATCATCCAGCTCCTTGCTCAGGCGTTGAGCGGTCTCTTTCAGGGTCATATTTTGTTCATCAGCCTCTGAGGTTTGTGAGCTGAGTTGTGCTAATTCTTCTTTATATCCGGTGACTTCCAGTTCAAGGTTGGCAATACGCTGTTCTTTGGCGGCTAATTGTTCACGCGCGCTTGGATTATTGTTTAAATAACGTGATAACACCCAGCCTTCGATACCATCATTGGTGCGTACTTTTGAATAGCCTGAGGGATCATTTTCCAATACCGTCAGTTCGGTGCCGGATTTCAGCATTTTTCGAATACCAAACTCCAGTCCCTGGCCATTACGCATGGTAATTTCTAATTCATCTGAAACATAACGAGTTGTCTGGGCAGCACTGATCCCCGGCAGTAATATCGGAGTGGCAAAAAGCAGCAGTGTGATAATCAGTTTTTTCACGTGTGAATCCGGCATTAAATTTAAAGCGTCATTCTAGCAGAAGCTATAAGACTGATTTCAAGTGCAGATAAGAATCATTATTAGGTTTTAATATGAGTTAATGGTTTTGTCATACAAGCTTGATAGGCTGATCAGCTAATCGAATGAGGTGGTTTATGGAAAAGTTCAGAATAATGTTTTTGTGCACAGGAAACTCCTGTCGATCGCAAATGGCAGAAGGCTGGGCCAGATTTCTGGGGGGCGATGAGATTGAAGTTCGCTCTGCCGGTATTGAAGCGCATGGCCAGAATGCCCAGGCAATAAAGGTAATGGCCGAAGCCGGTATTGATATCTCACAACAGGAATCAATCCGAGTAAATGGTGAAATGCTGGAGTGGGCCGATTTACTGGTGACGTTATGTGAGAATGCTGACGAGCAATGTCCAGTGGTCAGTCCGCATACGCTACGCTTGCATTTACCCTTGACCGACCCGGCAAAGTATCGTGGTACTGAAGAAGAGATCCTTGCCGAGTTTCGACTGACCCGGGAAAAAATCAAGCAACGTGTTAATTATGTTCTGCAGCAATTAAACAAATCAGCTGTGAATGCCCGTTAAATATTAAGCCGCTTCCTGCAACTTATCTGGCTTAAATCGCCTCAGAAAAAGGCTGGCAATCTGATAGATTAAGTTGATAAAGACTGTTACCCGGAATTTTCTTCGCTTTGGATTTGGCCTTGGTGGCATGCTCTGCCAGATCCGCTTCATCAACCAGATAACTAAAATCACTAATGGTGACTGCGCCGATTGACAAGCTGAGCAATGGATAGAACACCCGTTGCCCATAGCGATCCTGCGCCTCAATGCCTCCTTGACGGAGATGTTCTTCAGTATAGAGCTCCGGATACAACAGTTCGAAATCGTGAAGCATTCTCTGGCAACGTTTCTGCCAGTCAGTGCTGTCAAATATTATAATAAAATCATCACCACCGACGTGACCGAGAAAGTCCATGTCATGATCAATGTGCTGACTGAGAATTCTGGCGGTTCTGGTGATGACTTTATCGCCCTTGTTATACCCATAGGTGTCGTTGTAGGGTTTGAAGTTATCCAAATCAAAATAACAAACCGTCGCGTGACGTTTCTGACCGATAGCCTGTTGGATATGCTCATTAAGTGGGACATTTCCAGGCAGTCCGCTCAAGGGATTGGCATAACGCGCAATCGTCAACTGTAAATCCGTTATTTGTCTTAACAAATCAATCAAACTGCCGACACCACGGTAATAGCCGTGTTCACTAATGATGAATACACTGTGTTGATGAGCTGAATTCTGACTGGTAATTTGCTGACTGAGTTTTTTCAGTGTCAGAGAGGTTTCTGCAATAATTGGCTTCTTATCCATAAACAAGCGGATAGGTTTCCGGCCATACAAGTCGCGTCCATATCGGCTGGCATAAAGGGTCAAAAATTCATCCCGCCAGACGATGCCGGCAATCGTATTGTTCTCATTCAAAACGGGTAATGCCGCCAGATTCATCTCATTTTGAAAACGCTCGCCCACATATTCAAAATCATGGTAAGTTCGAAGCGGTGTCAATTGGGTCAGCAAGCTCACCACCAGTGAATCTGAGCGTGGTACCCCCGAAGGGATTTTTTCTCTTGGTTCACGCTTGGCAAATAGCGATGCTGGCAGTTGACGCTTCGGGGTAGCTGTAGGCCGGGAAAAATAATAGCCCTGGACAAAATGCATTTCCATGGATTGTGCCACCAGATATTCTTCACGCACTTCAACGCCTTCACCGATCACACGGCAATTGCTGCTGAGGGCGATATCAATCATCGATTGCACAAACTGTTTTTTCTGCTGATCTTCATGAATATTCTGCATGAAGTGTCGATCCAGCTTGACGAAGTCAGGCTTCAATTCTGACCAGGTTCGCAGTCCCGAATAACCTGCACCTAAATCATCAATTGCGATAGAAAATCCCATATCACGATAGTGAGCAGTCGCCTCACGCATCAGATCGTAATCATCAATTGGATATTGCTCGGTTAATTCAATAACAATTTGTTCGGCGGGAATTCTGGCTTGCTTAAGAAATTTTGCCGTCAGACCATGTGGATAATCGGGTTGTAATAACGCTGACGGAATCGTGTTGATAAAAAGTTTGGCATTCAGGTCAAGTTCACCAAAACGGCTAATGGCGATTTCTCTGCACAGCAAATCCAGCTCAGCCAGGCGACCATGGCGATTCGCCGCATCAAAAAGATTTATCGGAGAATGCAAAACACTGTCTGAGGGACCACGAATCAATGCTTCATAACCATAAATCTGATTATTTTTTAATGAAACAATCGGCTGAAAGATAGGGGTGAGGGCCGCGGTGGCGAGAATGTCTTCCAATGACTTAAATTGTAATAGTTCTTCTTGAGTCATATTGAATCCGGAAATTATTTAGCCAAAGCCTTATTATTCGGAAAAGGTCATAAGGTCAGTGATTAAAATAAAATGATGGCGCAACTTAAGCCCCATACTGAAGGGGATCAAAGTATTGCCATCGGCAGTCAGGTAATCAGTTCAAGCTGTTTTGGTAGGCATTCATCGCTTGTTTTAAGACATTCATCGCTTCCTGATGATCAGCAAAGCCTTGAGCTTCCATGCCGCCATTTGGGCCTTTGTAATTTTCAAACCAGAGACGGACGATTTCAGAAACCGCCGGAAATTCTTTGTCCAGTTGTTGCATCGACTCAACGTTAGCAAAAGGACTATCTTCGGTAATAACAGCGACTAATTTGTCATCCTGCTCACCGTCATCCAGCATTTTTAATACACCTATCAAACGTACTGACAAAACCTCACCGCGAGGGATAGACTGGCCCAATACCAAAACATCCAACGGGTCACCATCACT
>NZ_DCSO01000045.1:17923-22686 GCF_002325665.1 Methylophaga sp. UBA1464 | reverse complement strand
AGGTCACCATCACCCCCAAGCTCTTTTGGCATTGCGGTGCCGGGGATGGTGCCGTAATTTCCCGGGTAACCCAGGTAATTCACGATACGTGGTTTGTCATCTTTTAATTCCCAGATAACTTCCTGAGTGTTGTCTTTATTCATTTCCCATTTTGCAGATGTACCGGTCGGAATTTCGATCAGAGCATTCACTTCGCCTGCGACATTAATGGCGGAAACCGCCATTAAGTCCTGGTTTGAAGATAACGTGAACGAATCTTTAAGCTGCATGGAATGACTATGATTAATGGCTTTGTCAAAACTCAGACCGGCACCGGTCATTTGTTTTTTATAGCGCAGCATATAATCCACTTTCTTATTGGCACGAAACAGTTTTTCAAATTCCTTTTTATCAAAACCTTCATACTGACCCATTCTGGAAGCAGACATGCCAATACCGCCGACATTGTCAGATTTCACCGCTAAAATAGCGTCACTGACGTCTTTAACGGCTTTTTTATAGCCCTTCATTGAATTTAAGTCGTATTGGCTTAAATCGACTTTGTTGTAAATTTCTTTCCCCCAGTAAAACTCAACAAAATTGATGGCTGGTTTGGGTTTATCCCAGACAATTTCACGGGAAAAATAAACCAGTGAGCGATATAAGTTGTTATGGAAGTTTTCCAGACCAAGACTTTCTGGCAATGCACTACGATCAATTGGTTCAAACTTATCGTCATACAACCATAAGTTGTTTTCTGCCTGCATCTTGCTCCAGAAATCATCCATCGAGGTTAGATCACGATAATCGTCAGCAACCACAACATGCACTTCAAAATTGGCACCGCCATCCGGCATATGCCAGAACACGTTGAACGTATGATGACCATCGGTCAGATATAAACCATTATCGGGGCCTATCACCACTGTTTTCATATCTTTCGTGGCTGTACCAACGGGATCGGTACATTCAAATGAGCTGGCAACAGCGACATTGGATTTTGAGGAATAGTCTTTAATGGCCTTCTGGCCATTGGCTTCACAGATTTCATCAAATTTCTTTTCAGTATCGCCTTCATAACGTCCCAGTTTGTAGAAAACCTGGTCATAGCCGACAGAGGATTGTGTCGGTTTAAGCTGATGTAATTGAACCGGGATAACATCGCCTTTTTTGGCTTGGGCAAGATGATCGTCAGCAACAACCATGCTGCTGAAGAGGCTCAGGCCGGTTATCGATAACATCACTAAGCGTGACATAGCATTCATAAAGAACTCCGTGAATTTAACAGTCGTTGAACAGGTGGTATTCAAAAAAAAGCCCCACCTTTGAAGTCCAAGGTGAGGCTTTTTCTCAGGAGATATGCTGCGTCAAATTAGAACGCAACCTGACCACGGAACATAAAGGCTTCGATATCGCCTTCCAAGTCTGATGCATCATCAGATTTGATGTCCGCATCAACATAGTTCGCCATAAAGCGAATATTGTCGTTCACATACCAGTTCACACCCAAGGTCCAGATATTGCTTTCTGTTCCACGAATACCACTGGTATTTTCCAATGCTGCACTGCTATCCCAGATATCCAGTACGTCATAACGAGCAACCAGTTCCCAGGCACCAAAACCACCTTTACCTACAGGATTTTTCGGTGAGATAGTGCGCATTGCGCCACCTTTATAACCACGAGCTTCACCGGTTAAAGTGTAAGTCGCTAATGCATACCAGCCATCAGCATCAGCATCCTTGGCTTCTTTGCGGTTTAGCTGTTGCGTATAGTATTCAGCCTGTAAGGAGAAAGGCCCCATTACAGTGGCCGCTTCAAAACCGAATGTATCTGCATCTTCAGTACCACCGTAGTTCACTTGTACAGGGCGGTCATTAAAGAAGTGAATGCCAGGACGGGCACGTAAACGGCCGTTATTACTGCCTAAATTATTACCATCAAAAGTTTCTTCAAAACCAACATGGTGGTAGCTTGCACCTAAATGAACCAGTTTTTCTTTCTCTTGAATTGGAGCAAAGGTGACACGACCTGCATAACCATAATCAGAGTCTTTACCTTCCCAACCATCACTTTCAACACCTTCGCCAAGATAAGCACCACCAGTTAATGTCCAGTTTGAACCGCCGGTTGCAACAGTCAAGCCATTACGACGACCTAATGCAAATGTATTTGTAGGACCGGAACGTTCCATTGTTGAGATACGATTAGAACTGGTCAGCTCTTCCAGACCAACTGGCATCTTATGGCGGCCCAGTTTCAATTTGACGTTTTCAAAACCTTCATAACCGATAGTTGCATCAGTAAACTCAGTGGCTTCATCCTGACCATAGTTAATTTCTAACGCATAGGTCCAGTCAGTGAACATGGTGCCTTCCATACCAATACGAGCGCGGCGGAATTTTGCACCATTACCAAATTCGTCAACACTATCAACATTACGGTCAAAGTAGTTATCGTCAATAAACGCATAGTCAGCATGAATACGGCCGCCAATATTGGCAGTAAATGCTTTATCAGAAGACTCAAAATTCAAGCCTTTTTTGTCTAATGTAACGATTGAAGAAGGTTTACTATCGACCTTCGTCATGATTTCTTCTTTTTCAGCAGCAGCTTGTTCTTCTTTATCTTTAGCTGCATTCGCCAGTAATTCATAATCTTCAGCGCTGATAGTACCTTTGTCACGTAACACTTTCAGCAGGTCGACCATTGGGTCAGCCTGAACAGGTAAAACGGCTGCACCCATCAGTGCGCCGGCGATTAATAGAGATGTAGGTTTCAGTTTCAAGGGGCTATCCTCTTAGTTGATAAAACAAATCGGTCTTAAGTCCGAAGACCCGCACACCATAAGACTGGAATGTTTCAGGGTGATGATGTTTCTATTACAGTTGTGTTACATAGCAACAAAAGTGGAAATTTGTTGTTAAAACGCGACAACCTGGATAAGACAAAAATGCTTGAAAAATCAATATAAGCCCCAACCTATTGAATCATTGATATCCGTTAAGGAAAGAACATGTTCAAGTGGCTTTTTTTGCTATTTCTGCTGGTGCCGATTGCTGAAATTTACGTTTTAATTGAGGTTGGCGAAGTCATTGGCGCGGGTTGGACCATTCTGTTTGTGATTGCCACCGCAGTGTTGGGGGCCTGGTTAGTCAAGTTACAGGGGCTTGCCACTATGCAGCGTGCCCAGCAGTCAATTCGGCGAGGCGAAACACCCGCTTTGGAAATGCTGGAGGGCATGACTTTATTTATAAGTGGTTTTCTCTTGCTGATTCCGGGATTTGTAACTGATGCTGTTGGCTTCTTATTACTTATTCCAACGTTACGACGTGCTTTGCTACTGAAATTAATTCGTAACAGCAATGTGCTATTCCGTCAGCAATGGTCGGCACGTAGTCGCTATTCACAAACGGATGACATCATTGAAGGCGAAGTCATTAAGGATGACGAACAGCGCAATATTCGTTGATGCTGATAAATCAAGCAATTCACTGCATTTGACAGTTTTTTCAGAAATTTTTTAACGCAGGCACTTGAAGTTTGTTCTGGCAGCCCCATTAAAGGGGTTCCTGGAATTTTCTTGGTCATTTTTTGTTACTTTTGGAGGATAAAACTAATGAACCTTCGTCCCCTTCATGATCGTGTGATTGTTCGTCGCATGGAAGAAGAAACTACCTCTGCTGGCGGAATTGTCATTCCTGACAATGCAGCAGAAAAACCATCCCGTGGCGAAATTATCGCAGCGGGTAACGGCAAACCTACCGATTCTGGTGACGTCCGTCCTCTGGCTGTTAAAGTCGGTGACAAAGTGCTGTTTGGCAAATATGCCGGCACTGAAGTCAAAGTGGAAGGCGAAGAACTGCTGGTAATGCGTGAAGACGATATCGTTGCTGTGATCGAAGCTTAAGCGCTTCCCGACGATTTCACATCTGGTTACGTTAAACATAGCTATAAAGAGGAATTAAAATGGCTGCTAAAGAAGTCAAATTTGGCGCTGATGCGCGCCAGCTAATGGTCAAAGGCGTTAACACGCTGGCTAATGCGGTAAAAGTGACATTAGGACCGAAAGGTCGCAATGTTATTTTGGACAAAAGCTACGGTGCACCCACCATTACTAAAGATGGTGTTTCTGTTGCCAAAGAAATTGAGCTCGAGGATAAATTCGAGAATATGGGCGCCCAAATGGTGAAAGAGGTTGCTTCGCAAACGTCTGATGCTGCCGGTGACGGTACCACGACTGCTACCGTTCTTGCTCAAGCTATCTTGCGTGAAGGCATGAAATCAGTCACAGCGGGTATGAACCCCATGGATCTGAAACGCGGTATCGACAAGGCAGTGACTGCAGCAGTTGATGAACTGAAAAAAATGTCATCACCTTGTGATGATGACAAGGCTATCGCCCAAGTCGGTACGATCTCTGCCAACTCTGACAAATCAGTTGGTGACATCATTGCTGAAGCAATGAAAAAAGTCGGTAAAGAAGGTGTTATCACGGTTGAAGACGGTCGTGGCTTTGAAAATGAACTCGACGTTGTTGAAGGTATGCAGTTTGACCGTGGCTACCTGTCTCCCTACTTTGTCAACGAACAGCAAACCATGTCAGCCAACCTGGATGACCCTTACGTTCTGCTGTACGACAAAAAAATCTCTAACATCCGTGAACTGCTGCCAACATTGGAAGCTGTCGCTAAGTCCAGCCGTCCGTTGCTGATCGTTTCAGAAGATGTTGAAGGCGAAGCGTTGGCTACACTGGTTGTAAACAACATGCGTGGCATTGTTAA
>NZ_DCSO01000045.1:17515-17733 GCF_002325665.1 Methylophaga sp. UBA1464 | reverse complement strand
TTGGAAGATATCGCTGTGTTAACCGGCGGTACGGTTATTTCGGAAGAAGTTGGCCTGAATCTGGAAAAAGTTACCCTTGACGATCTGGGTCAGGCGAAGAAAATTTCTGTCAGCAAAGAAAACACCACTATTATTGATGGTGCTGGTCGTGCTGATGAAATCACCGCGCGTGTTGAGCAGATTCGTGCACAGATTGCTGATTCATCTTCAGACTACGA
>NZ_DCSO01000045.1:16955-17377 GCF_002325665.1 Methylophaga sp. UBA1464 | reverse complement strand
GACTACGACAAAGAAAAACTGCAGGAACGCGTGGCTAAATTAGCCGGTGGTGTTGCCGTTATTCGTGTAGGTGCTGGCTCTGAAATTGAGATGAAAGAGAAAAAAGCGCGTGTTGAAGATGCGTTACATGCCACACGTGCTGCGGTTGAAGAAGGCGTAGTTGCTGGTGGTGGTGTGGCTTTGGTCCGTGCCGAAGTGAGCCTGGGCGAGCTGAAAGGTGACAATCTGGATCAGGATGCTGGTATTGCTATTGCACGTCGTGCAATGCAGGAACCTTTGCGTCAAATCGTCACCAACTCTGGCGATGAAGCATCTGTTGTCTTGAATGAAGTCGTTGCCGGTAAAGGTAACTATGGTTACAACGCTGCGACTGGTGAATATGGCGACATGATTGAAATGGGTATTCTGGATCCAACTAAAGT
>NZ_DCSO01000045.1:13753-16849 GCF_002325665.1 Methylophaga sp. UBA1464 | reverse complement strand
GCATGGGCGGCATGATGTAATTTATTACATCTGTTAATTCAGCTTTTAGCACAAACAAAAGCCCTGCCTCGATAGAGGTGGGGCTTTTTATTAGGTGTTTAGCAATGACTTTATCAAGGATGCAACGTATTCCAAAAAGGTATCAGCATCAAACTGAGTACAAAGAGCACTAACAACAGAACGCCTATAAAGCGAAATGGGTGTTGCAAAATGGATTGGAAAAAACCGGGGATTTCACCACTGGCACGCAGTGATTCGTATTGCTGACGTTGTTCAATGGCCCGTTTGGCCTGATATTCATCCAAAATGGCTTTGGCAAGCGGTAGCTGATTGTCGTTGACCAGCCAGATAGCGGCAACACCTAAGCCAAAGAATCCGGCATGAGTTTCGTAAAAGGCAAAGCCTTTGTCATCCAGTAATTGCCGAACGTCTTCAGCTTCGTCTTCAGGCACATTATTAAGTCGGAAAAGTAAAGTCGCCATAGTCGTCCCTGTCTGTTAGCGCAATGTGAAGTCTGTCATACCTTAATCAATCTGTGTCGCCGCGGTATCTTATGCGTTTTGCAATTGGTTGGCAAAATCATGATTCACGTCACGATGCTTTGCCTCATCATCTCTTACTACCAATATAACATCACGCAAACGGGCCTCTGCAGGCAGATTCCAGTAATCAATGGCAACTTGCGGTGCGGCTACATTTTCGTATTTTCCCGCGTCAATTCCGGCCAGATATTCGCTGTAGCTGTATACCGCTTCCTCCTCTAAATAGCCCACAATTCGGTGCGCAACACGAGATGAAAACAGGTAAAGAATAAAGAACAAATTATAAAACACACCCTGGGCAATAATGATCAATACGCGTTCCAGCCAGCTGGGTTTGGCAATATGTACAAAGGTCAGCAAATGCATACGTTCATTGTCAGCTTCCTCCAGCAAGGTGCTGATCCAGCCATCATCATCCTGCATTCGACGTAATGAACGAAGGTGTTGTAAGGCTCCGCCAACCATACCTGGAACAGCAGCAACCGTTTCCAGTACGACAGCACGATGTCCATAGCGACCCGAAAAAAACACGTCAGCAAAAAAACGCATAAATTTAACAATTGCCAGCGCAACGCGATCTGAAACGCATTCCGGTGTGTGGTGCGGAGCGCTATTTCTTGTGCTGTCCATCATGGTCTCCTTTGACGAGACGGAAGTTAATAAGGTGATAGCAAAATGTAAGTTAGAGATGCGTGAAAATTTCGTTCTTCTGCCATCGCGATAGTCTAAATGTTCTGTTAGTTTAGACACATTTTCAGATACTGTGCATCGCGAAATCAAATGAGGCAAGCATGACACCACCACTCAGTGACCATTGGCAATCGATTTTGCAAAATAAACAAAATCTGCTGCATTCTGCCATGACAGTATTAGCGGCCAGTGAATACGTAATGAATCAGGGCGACAGACAACCACAACGTCTGATTGAGTTGTTTCAAAGCGGTGATTTGGAAATGGCCTATGAGGGGGATGGTTATCAGCAACGCTTGCAATCCCGACTTGCTGAGGTAAATGACGAGGCATCTTTACATCAGCAGCTTCGAATCTTTCGCCAGCGTGAAATGGTACGCATTATCTGGCGGGATTTAAGTGGTTGGGCGGATCTGGCTGAGACAGTGCGTGAGTTGACTGCATTGGCTGATTGCTGTGTTGAGCAAGCACTGAACAAGCTTTATCAATGGCAAACTCAGCTGTTAGGGACACCATTGGATGAGCATGGTAAAGCACAACAATTAATTGTTTTAGGTATGGGGAAGATGGGGGCAGGAGAGCTCAACCTGTCTTCTGATATCGATTTGATTTTTACCTACCCTGCTGAAGGCGAAACGCAAGGCGCCAGAAAAAGCCTGACCAATGAAGAGTTTTTTACGCGGTTGGGTCGTAAGCTGATTCAGGCTTTAGATAATGTCACAGTCGATGGCTTTGTGTTCCGGGTGGATATGCGGTTACGTCCTTTTGGAGATAGCGGTTCATTGGTGGCCAGTTTTGATGCAATGGAGGAGTACTACCAGACGCAAGGCCGTGAATGGGAACGTTACGCGATGATTAAAGCAAGACCCGTTACCGGCACCGAACAGGATAGAAAAGCCATCACTGAGCTGTTACGTCCATTTGTATATCGACGTTATCTTGATTACGGCATGTTTGATTCATTACGGGAAATGAAATCAATGATTGCTGGCCAGCTACATCTGAAAGGAATGGAAGATAATATTAAATTAGGTGCTGGTGGAATTCGTGAAATCGAGTTTATCGGTCAGGTATTTCAATTAATCTATGGCGGACGGGATAAATCTTTGCAACAACGGCCGATCCTGACAATTCTGGAGTTATTGGCTGACAGAAAATTATTGTCAGGTTATGCGATAACGGCGTTAAAAGAGGCCTATGTATTTTTGCGGCACACTGAGCATCGTATTCAGGCCTGGGCCGATCAGCAGACTCATTTATTGCCCAAGGACAGTGAAGCACAAACCAGGCTGGCCAACAGCATGGGCTTTGCAAACTGGGCTGGTTTTATCAAAACATTGAATGAACATCGCCAGCAGGTGCATGAACATTTCGAGCAGTTGCTTACCGCCCCGCAGGCTGATGATGATAAAGCCGAGACCATTGCTTTACTAACCGCAGGTGAATCTGAAGTTATTGCTTATCTGGAAAAATGGGGATATGACGATCCACAGCAGTCACAGCTAATCATTGAAAATTTACTTGAGCAAAACAGCGTCAAAAAGCTTAGTCACACAGGACGTGGCAGATTAAAAAAACTTCTGCCATTACTTGTCCAGGCGGCAGCTGGAACCGAACAACCGGATATCTGTTTGAAACGAATGATGCCACTTTTAGAGTCCATCATGCGGCGTTCTGCCTATATGTCACTGTTAGTCGAGAATACGCTGGCCCTGTCGCAATTGGTCAAATTATGTGCGGCAAGTCCATTAATCAGCCATCAATTGGCGCGTTACCCCGTCCTGCTGGATGAACTGTTGGATCCCCGAACATTATACGAAGTGCCTGGCCGGGAACAGCAAAAAGCTTTATTGGAACAGTTCTT
>NZ_DCSO01000045.1:9066-13622 GCF_002325665.1 Methylophaga sp. UBA1464 | reverse complement strand
TAGACCGATCTTGAACAGCAAATGAATTTATTGCGCGAATTCAGGCAGATTGCCACCTTACATGTCGCGGCTGCTGATGTGACTGAGGTTCTTCCATTAATGCGCGTGGGAGATCAGTTGAGCGAACTGGCGGAAATTCAGTTAGAACGCGTATTGCAATTGGCCTGGTTATATCTGAGTAGTCGTCATGGCTTGCCTCCGGGCGCAGATGCAAATGATATGTCGTGCTGTGGTTTTAGTGTGATTGCCTATGGAAAATTAGGTGGATTGGAACTGGGCTATGGTTCGGATCTGGATTTGGTATTTGTATTCGATGATGCCCGTGAAGGCACCACCGATGGTGATAAGCCGGTTGATGTAATGGTGTTTTATACACGGCTGGCCCAGCGCATGATCCATTTGTTGAACACCGTCACCTCCGGTGGCGTGCTTTATGAAGTGGATATGCGCCTACGACCCAGAGGTAATTCTGGTTTATTGGTGAGTCCGATCTCCGGTTTTGCAGATTATCAGCAAAATGAAGCCTGGACCTGGGAACATCAGGCCCTGGTCAGAGCGAGATGTGTCGCAGGCGATAAAAAATTGACAGAACAGTTCAGTAACATTCGGCAGCAAGTTTTGTCCAAGCCTCGCGAAGAGTCAGATCTGGCGAAAGAAGTCAGCGAAATGCGCCAGAAAATGCGGCAGCAACTGGATAAGTCTGCAGAAGGCCTTTTTGATCTCAAGCAGGGTATAGGTGGTATCACTGATATTGAATTTATGGTGCAATATGCTGTGCTGGCCTGGTCATCAAGCTTGCCTGATCTAATGGTTTACACCGATAATATCCGGATTTTGGATGCATTGGTGGCGACCGGCAGACTCAGTCAGCAGGAAGGATCTATGCTAGCGGATGCCTATCGTTATTATCGTAGCGAAGCAAATCATTGTGTCCTGCAGGAACAACCGGCAGTGCTGCCGGTGGCCAAAGTGGCCGATTTTCAGCAACAAGTAAAAACAATTTGGCAGCGCTGGTTAAACTAAATAAACCGGTTTGATATCAATTTAAGTCTTGAAAGTAGGTAATTATGGCAGCAGTAACAATGGCAGATCGTGATGGCGTTATCTGGTTGGATGGCGAATTCGTGCCTTGGCGTGAAGCAAAAGTCCATGTTCTGACGCATACCCTGCACTACGGTATGGGCGTGTTTGAAGGTGTTCGCGCCTACAAAACAGATGCTGGGACCGCTATTTTCCGACTGCAGGAACATACCGACCGTTTATTCCGCAGTGCGAAGATTCTCGGTATGAAAATGCCGTTTGATAAAGCGACGCTAAATGAAGCGCAACGTGCAGTGGTTCGTGACAACAAACTGGATTCGGCCTATATACGTCCAATGTGTTTTTATGGGTCTGAAGGTATGGGAATCCGTGCAGACAACCTCAATACACATGTCATGGTAGCTGCCTGGAGCTGGGGCTCGTATCTGGGTGAAGAAAATATGACGCGAGGTATTCGCATCAAAACGTCTTCATTTACCCGTCATCATGTGAATATCACCATGTGTAAAGCCAAAGCCAATGGCAACTATATGAATTCAATGATGGCGTTACAGGAAGCTGTGAACGATGGTTATGACGAAGCGTTATTACTGGATGCCAATGGTTTTGTCACAGAAGGCAGTGGTGAGAACTTTTTTATGATCCGTGATGGCGTGCTTTATACACCGGAGCTGACTTCTGCACTGGAAGGTATTACCCGTGATACGGTTATGCGCCTGGCCAATGATATCGGTTTGAAAGTGGTTGAAAAACGCATTACCCGTGATGAAGTGTATATCTGTGATGAAGCTTTTTTCACTGGAACGGCAGCGGAAGTAACCCCAATTCGTGAACTGGATAATCGTCCAATCGGTGAAGGTAAACGCGGCCCGATAACTGAACAATTACAAAGCATGTATTTCGATCAGGTGTATGGTCGTAGCGAATATTATCGCGACTGGAATACACTGGTTTAATTGCTTAACACTCGTATTACGTAATAACAAAGAGGTTAGTACCAAATGGCAGGTCATAGTAAGTGGGCGAATATTCAGCATAGAAAAGGTGCGCAAGATGCCAAACGCGGCAAACTTTTCACGCGGTTGATTCGTGAAATTACTGTCGCTGCCAGAATGGGGGGCAGTGATCCTGCCACTAACCCGCGATTACGTGCTGCCATTGATAAGGCTTTGGGCAGTAATATGACTAAAGATGTTATCGAACGCGCTTCAAAACGTGGTGCTGGCGAGCTGGAAGGCGCGGCCTATGAAGAAGTACGGTATGAAGGTTACGGACCAAATGGCATCGCCATTATGGTGGATTGTATGACGGATAATCGTAATCGTACTGTGGCCGAAGTCCGCCATGTTTTCAGTAAACGCGGTGGCAACATGGGCACCGATGGCTGCGTGGCCTTTATGTTTAATCAAAAAGGGATTATCAGTCTGGCGCCAGGTGTAGACGAAGACGCGGTCATGGAAGTGGCACTGGAAGCTGGTGCTGAAGATATTGTCACCAATGACGACGGTTCCATCGATGTGTTTACTACGCCGGATGACTATGCCGCCGTTAAAGATGCTTTGGATGCAGCAGGATTTGAGGCACAATCAGCTGAAGTCACTATGCACCCGGACAATACCGTCAGCCTGGATCTGGATGACGCGCAAAAAGCTATCGCGATGATTGAAGCATTTGAAGAGCTGGATGATGTGCAACAGGTATACTCAAACGCTGATTTCTCCGATGAGGTGATGGCGCAGCTGGGTAGTTGATTTGGTGCTTTCTGATTTTGATATTGTGGTCATCAGTGTGTATATGCTGGCATGCAACAAGGCGCATTGTGCAGGTAATGTTTTTCCCCTTGCCAAGTGATGCAATGTAGTGGCGGGGCAATACATATACGCTTAAAGGGTTCCCTGGCCGCGTTGTTTTTCTTACAAGGTGGTTATCATTTCTCGCTAGCCGCGCCTTGCCATGAATGCTGACAGAAACAACTGAAGGTCCCAATATCACGATGAGAGAACACTAGTTATGGCGCGCATTCTTGGTGTGGATCCTGGTTCTCGGAAAACCGGTTTTGGCATCATAGAGCTTGATGGTAAACAAATTAATCATGTTATTAGCGGCAGACTGCTGGTCGGGGATGGTGATTTTGCCAACCGGCTTAAGCAGATTTTCGAGGGATTAACAGATATCATCCAGCGCTATCAGCCCGACATCATGGCCATCGAACAGGTATTTCTGCATAAAAATGCCGACTCCGCTTTAAAACTTGGTCAGGCGCGGGGTGCGGCCATTTGTGCTGCGGTCAATCAACAACTGCTTGTCCATGAATATTCCGCAACCCAAATTAAAAAAGCCGTTGTGGGCAATGGACATGCCAAAAAAGAACAGGTTCAGTATATGATGACGGTCATGTTGCAACTTAAAGAAGCGCCACTGGAAGATGCCGCCGATGCTTTGGCGTGTGCGGTCACTCATGCGAATCATGCTGCTCTGGATAGTCTCACTAATAAACTTCCCGCAGGAATGCGGCTCAGTCGTCGTCGAGGAGGACGCTATAGCAGATGATTGGCCGTTTAACTGGAATTATTATCGAAAAACAGCCCCCTGAATTAGTATTGGATGTGCAAGGGGTTGGCTATGAAGTTTCGGCTCCAATGTCGACATTTGTCAATTTGCCGCCACTTAATGAAAAAGTAAGTTTATATACCCATTTGGTGGTGCGTGAAGACGCTCAGTTACTGTATGGTTTTGCTACTACACGCGAACGATTATTATTTCGCAGTTTATTGAAGGTGAATGGGGTTGGAGCAAAACTGGCATTGACCATTTTATCCGGTAGTGATGTGGACAGCTTTGCAAGAAGTGTCCAGGAGGGGGATGCCGCAAGTTTGACGCGGCTGCCCGGTGTCGGTAAAAAGACAGCTGATCGTCTTATCATTGAGATGCGCGACAGGCTTAAAGAAGTGGGTTCCGCGATGGGACTTGATGAGCAAATTACCACGAATATGCCGAGCGCTGGCGGGGCACGAAAAGAAGCACTGGAAGCTTTGGTAGCTTTAGGGTATAAAGCCGCCGAAGCAGACAGAATGATCCGTAGTTTTGATGCACAGGATATGACAACTGAGCAAATCATCAGACAGGCATTGCAGCGAAATTAACTATGGATGAACGATTTATTTCCCCGCAAACAGTAAATGATGATGAACGGGTGGATCGTGCTATCAGACCTCTCAGTTTGCAGGATTATATCGGTCAGCCAGTGGTTCGTGAGCAGATGGAGTTATTTGTTTCTGCTGCTCGTAAACGTAAGGAAGCATTGGATCACACGCTTATTTTTGGTCCCCCCGGACTTGGTAAGACCACATTGGCACATATTATCGCCCATGAAATGGGAGTGAATTTAAGACAAACGTCAGGTCCGGTATTGGAACGTCCGGGTGATTTGGCAGCATTATTGACGAATCTGGAACCGAATGATGTATTGTTTGTCGATGAAATTCATCGATTAAGCCCGGTGGTTGAAGAAGTGT
>NZ_DCSO01000045.1:8650-8994 GCF_002325665.1 Methylophaga sp. UBA1464 | reverse complement strand
TCATCGACTGAGTCCGGTGGTTGAAGAAGTGCTGTACCCGGCAATGGAAGATTACCAAATCGATATCATGATTGGTGAAGGGCCGGCAGCACGTTCGATTAAGCTGGATCTCGAACCTTTTACCTTAGTCGGAGCCACAACGCGTGCGGGTTCTTTGACCTCGCCATTACGGGATCGTTTTGGCATTGTGCAGCGATTGGAATTTTATAATGTTGCTGATTTAAGTACGATTGTGCAACGTAGCGCAGGTATTTTGGGTGTCTCTCTGGACATAACTGGAGCAGGCGAAATTGCTCATCGTTCGAGGGGAACTCCACGAATCGCGAATCGACTTTTGCGGCGGG
>NZ_DCSO01000045.1:8191-8535 GCF_002325665.1 Methylophaga sp. UBA1464 | reverse complement strand
ATAAGAGATTATGCGGAAGTCCGGTTTGATGGTGTGGTGACAGCGGAAATTGCTCGACAGGCACTGGATTTACTGGATGTTGATAAGTTTGGTTTTGATATGTTGGACCGTAAACTTTTGTTGGCCATTATTGAAAAGTTTTCGGGCGGGCCAGTTGGGCTGGATAATTTGGCAGCCGCCATTGGCGAAGAACGAGGCACGATTGAGGATGTTATTGAACCTTTTCTGATACAGGAAGGGTTTATTATGCGGACACCTCGTGGCCGAATTGCCACCAAACGGGCCTTTTTACATTTGGGGTTGACACCGGATTTGGATCTTACAGGTGATTAATGCAGTCTTTT
>NZ_DCSO01000045.1:0-8083 GCF_002325665.1 Methylophaga sp. UBA1464 | reverse complement strand
CGATAGTGGTGGCGTGGTCTATCACGCAAATTATCTGAAATTTATGGAGCGGGCGCGAACCGAATGGCTGCGCCAGCTTGGTTTTGAACAGAACGTTTTAAAAGACGAGCATAATTGTCTGTTTGCAGTCCATTCGATGCAAATCAATTTTCGTCGACCGGCACGATTTAACGATGCCTTAATGATTCGATCTGAAATGACACAAACGAGCGGTGCAAGCATGCAGTTTGAACAATCAATATTGCGTGACGACGAACTGTTGTGCAGTGCGTCAGTCAGAGTGGCTTGTCTGGATGCTCTGCGATTTAAGCCGTGCCCTATACCTTCTTTTATTTTGACGGAGATGCAATGTGAATGCTGATCTATCCTTGATGTCCCTGATATCTGAAGCCAGTTTGTTGGTACAGATTGTGATGCTGATTTTGCTGCTGATATCAGTTTATTCCTGGACTATTATTTTCAAAAAACGTAGTGAACTTGCCGAAGCACGGCGAGATGCTGACTTGTTCGAAGATAAATTCTGGTCAGGAAATGAATTAAACAGACTCTATGAGGATATAACCGCCAGGCCGCATTCTGGTAGAGGTATGGAAGGTATTTTTGAGGCAGGTTTTAAGGAATTTGTCCGTTTGAAAAAAACTTCCACAGATTCGACTTATGTGTTGGAAGGTACTCAGAGAGTAATGCGTATTTCTCTGTCCAGAGAAATGGATGAGTTAGAAGTGTCATTACCTTTCCTTGCCACAGCCGGCTCAACCAGCCCTTACATTGGTTTATTCGGAACGGTCTGGGGTATCATGAATTCATTCCGTGCTTTAGGTGAAGTCCAACAAGCGACACTGGCAATGGTGGCGCCTGGTATCGCTGAAGCGTTAATCGCCACAGCAATGGGGTTGTTCGCTGCGATTCCAGCGGTTGTGGCATATAACCGCTATTCACATGAAGTAGAGAGATTGATTAGTCGTTATGACAATTTCGTTGAAGAATTCTCTTCAATTTTGCAACGGCAACAAGGTTAATAACGGAGCCAACTATGGCGCTTTATAAACAACAACGCCAACGTCGCAAGCCTATGGCAGAAATTAATGTCGTACCGTATATCGACGTTATGCTGGTACTGTTGATCATCTTTATGATTACTGCTCCTTTGTTAACACAAGGGGTACAGGTAGATTTGCCGCAAGCGGATGCCAACCCTGTCGAAGCCCCGGAAAATCTAGAACCACTGGTGATTTCCGTGGATGCGGAGGGTAATTACTACGCTTCTGTCGGTGATAATCAAGACGAAAGTATCGGCGCGCAAGAGCTGGTTGCCAGGGTCTCGGCGGTATTACGTCGCAACCCTCAGACACCCGTCATGGTCAAAGGCGACAGTTCAGCAAGTTATGGACAGGTGGTAGGGGCTATGGCTTTATTGCAAAAGGCTGGCGTACCTAATGTCGGTTTAATAACTCAACGTCCGGAAACGGAAACACAGTAATTAATATGAAGCATTCTATTGTGCAAACCTTTCTTGCCGGTGGAGCCTCAACAGTACTGCATGTATTGCTGTTTTTGCTATTGATATTCAGCTTTGATATGCCCACTGAGATTCGCCAGTTTGGCCAGCCGGAAGTGGAGATAGTACAAGCCACGGTAATGGATGAAGAGTTAGTTCTTGAAGAAATGGCACGATTGCAGGAGGCGGAAGACAGCAAACGTGCTGCTGAAGAAGAGCGTCAGCAAAAGCTGGATGAACAACTTGAAAAATCCCAACAGGAACTGGCACGTCAAGAGCAGGAACTGCTGGACATGCAAGAGCGTGCGAAGCTGGAGGCTGAAAAACGCAAACAGGAAGCAGAGCAAGAACAACAACGCTTAAAACAAGAAGCTGAAAAAGAACAGCAACGCCTAAAAGAACTTGAACAGCAACGAGTTGAGCAGGAAGAAGCACGCAAACAAGCAGAGCTGGAACGTCAGAAGGCTGAGGAAGCTAAACAGCAGGCAGAGGCCGAACGAAAAGCAGCCGAAGAAGCCAAACAGAAAGCTGAGGCGGAAAGGTTAGCTGCGGAAAAAGCCAGAGAAGAAGCTGAAGCCAAACGCAAAGCTGAAGAAGAAGCCAGACGTAAAGCGGAAGAAGAAGCGAAGCGTCAAGCTGAGGAAGAGGCCAAACGCAAAGCGGAAGAAGAGGCCAAACGTAAGGCCGAAGAAGAAGCGAAACGTAAAGCTGAGGAAGAGGCCAAGCGAAAGGCTGAAGAAGAAGCTAAGCGTAAAGCAGCCGAGGAAGCGAAACGCAAAGCTGAAGAAGATGCACGTCGTCAGGCCGAAGCAGATTTACAGCGCCAATTGGAAGCAGAACAAGCCGAGCGTGAAGGTCGCCGGGTAAGAGGCGTGGTAGATGAGTATTCACAAATCATTCAGCAACGGGTAAAACGATTTTGGAATAAACCAGCGAATGCTGACCGGGGCTTGGAAGTGACATTACGGATACGAACATTGCCTGGCGGAGATGTTGGGGAAGTCACCATCGTTAAAAGCAGCGGGAATGCGATTTTTGATCGATCCGCAGAAAGTGCAGTCTACAAATCCTCACCATTGCCACTTCCAAGTGATGCGAAAGCGGCAGCGGAATTTAAAAGTTTTAATTTTGTATTCAGACCAGAATAAGAGGCGAACGTGATGATAAAGAAATGGTTGTTAAAGCTAGGCTTTGTGCTTGCTTTGTTACCTTTACAAGCACAAGCCTTACTGACTATTGAGATAACTGGCGGATCAGATGCAGCATTACCAATTGCTATTGTTCCTTTCGGAAGTGAAGGGCTGAAAGCACCCGAAGATATTACGAAAATTATTCGTAACGATCTCGAAAGCAGTGGTCGTTTTGCCCCATTGGATGAACAGGATCTTGTATCCCGGCCCAGCGAACAGTCACAGGTCAATTTTGCTGACTGGCGTTTATTGAGATCGGAAGGACTCGTTATCGGAAAAATCAGTAGTCAGGATGGAGAGAATTTTCAGGTTCAGTTCCAACTCTTTGATGTTTACCGTGGACAACAGTTGGCGGGTAAAAGATATCAAGTACCCGCATCGGGCCTGAGAGCATTAGGACACCAGATTGCTGATCTGATTTATGAAACACTTACGGGTGAGAAAGGTATATTTTCAACACGACTGGCTTTTGTTACTCAAGTCACTGCTGGCGATGGGAAAAAGCGTTTTGCATCACAAATTTCGGATGCTGATGGAGCAAATCCGCGCACCGTATTACAATCAACTCAGCCAATTATGTCGCCAGCCTGGGCGCCTGATGGAAACCAGCTTGCTTATGTTTCTTTTGAAAATGGAAAGTCAGAAGTTTATGTTCAACAGCTGCAAAGTGGTCAACGTAAATCTGTCGCTTCTTTTGAGGGTATAAACAGCGCGCCATCATGGTCGCCAGATGGTCGAAAACTGGCACTGACCCTGTCCAGGAATGGTAATCCTGAAGTGTATGTTCTGGAGTTGACAAGTGGTGATTTAATTCGTGTAACCAATAATGCCCAGGCCATAGATACTGAAGCCGTCTGGTCACCTGATAGTAAAGACATTTATTTCACATCTGACCGTGGTGGTCGCCCACAAATCTACCGGGTTTCTGCAAACGGCGGTCGGGCCGAACGGGTCAGTTTCGAAGGTAATTACAATGCGTCTCCTGATATATCACCGGATGGACGTAAATTAACCATGGTGCACGGCGCGAATGGTCGTTTCTATATTGCAGTACAGGATTTGAAAACCGGAGCGATGCAAGTTCTGACTGAGTCAGGACGCGCCGAGTCACCGAGTTTTGCTCCAAATGGTCAAATGATCCTGTATGCTACTGAGCAAAAAGGTAGCGGTGTATTAGCTGCTGTCTCTGTTGATGGCCGGATCCATCAACGTTTGAGCGAATCCGGAATTGTCGTGCGTGAACCAGCATGGTCTCCGCTGAAAAAATAATTTATGTCAGGAGTGTTTGTTATGAATCGTTATAAATTCTCGGCTCTGTTTGTTGCATTGTTCCTATTGAATGCCTGTAGTAGTAATGCAACTAAAGATGGAACGGATGATGTGCTGGTGGAAGAGCGCAATGGCGCATCGACATCAGGTGTTTCAGGTCAAGGCGCTGATGGTAGTGATTTGGGTGCTGAAGCGAGTGTAATTGTTGGCGAAGACGGTTACGCCGGAAGTGAATTGAATGATCCTTCCAACCCATTATCCAATCGGGTAATTTACTTTGATTACGATAGTGCCAGCGTCAGACCGCAGGATCAGCCGATTGTTGAAGCCCATGCAGAATATTTGGGCAAAAATCCAAATTTGAGTGTGAGACTGGAAGGACATACTGATGAACGGGGGTCACGTGAATACAACCTTGCTTTAGGTGAACGTCGTGCTCTGTCTATTCGTCAATTATTGATGTTGCAGGGTGCCAGTGCTCAACAATTCCGGGTAACCAGTTTTGGGGAAGAACGTCCCGCAGTTGATGGTAGCGATGAATCTGCATGGTCTCAAAACCGTCGAGTTGAAATAATTTATATTGGTCGTTGATATGCCTTTTAAAAAGCGAAAACAACTTGCAATAGCAATAATGGTGGGCGCTTTCTTGGCGCCCACTGTTTCTTGGGCTGAGCAGGAATCCATACAAGCACGTATGGATAGACTTGAGCGAATCATCCAAGGACAAGGGTTAACTTCATTGCTCACTCAGGTGGATCAACTTCAGCGTGAAATTCAGCGTTTGAATGGAGCGAATGAAGAGCTCAGTCATAAAATCGATCAGATGCAGCAGCGTCAGCGGGAACAGTATCTTGATTTAGACCAACGTTTGACTGAAGTCCAGCAGCAGCCTGCGGCAGCACAAGAACCCACTCGAGATGAGTCAGCTTCCATGACCAGTGAAGCTGCTGGTGCAGAGTTGGCTGATAACGAGTTAGAACAAACTGCTCGAGACTCTGCCATTGATAATGGGGAAATTGACACCCTTGCTCCGGTTGCCGTTGAAAGTGGTGAAGCTGCTTACCAGTCTGCCTTACAGGATTTACGCGGTGGACGTTACCAGGAAGCTTTAACGGCTTTAGGAGAGTTTCCGCAAAATTATCCAAACAGCACCTATCTGCCAAATGTTTATTATTGGCAAGGAGAAGCGCATTACGTATTACGTGAATTTGATAAGGCTATAGTGGCTTTTGATAAAGTGCTATCCAACTATCCGGATAGCAATAAAGTCTCAGATGCTTTACTAAAGCGTGGCTTTAGCGAATATGAAACTGGTGATACTGGCAAAGCTCAGGAAACGCTGAATTTGGTGATTCAAAAATATCCTGATACATCTGCTTCACGTTTAGCCCGAGTGCGTCTGGATCGCATTCAGCAAAATGCGCAATAAAAGATTATTTGTAGAACGAACTGATGGCTCAATGTCGTATCACCGAGATTTTCTATTCATTGCAAGGTGAAACCCGGACAGTAGGTCTGCCCACCGTTTTTGTAAGACTTACGGGCTGTCCTTTACGCTGTGGTTATTGTGATACTGCTTATGCATTTCATGGCGGGAAAAAGATGGAAATCAGTGACATTGTTACTGAAGTTAAAGGCTTTAGTCCCCGCTATGTCACAGTGACCGGTGGTGAACCGCTGGCGCAAAATACTTGCCGGGAATTATTAAGCGCCTTGTGTGATTTAGATGTCGAAGTGTCATTGGAAACCAGCGGAGCGATGGACATCAGTAATATCGATCCACGGGTTGTAAGGGTTATGGATTTAAAAACCCCCGCATCAGGCGAAGTCTCCAAAAACCGTTACAGCAATATCGATCTGTTAAACCTCCAGGATCAGGTTAAATTCGTTATCTGCAATCGTGAAGATTATGATTGGGCCTGCCAGCAGATATCACATTTCGAATTAACCCATCGTTGTGAGGTATTGTTTTCCCCGGTACATGGTGATTTAAACCCAACTGACTTGGCTGAATGGATTGTTGCCGATAACCTGCCAGTGAGAATGCAAATTCAACTGCATAAATATTTATGGAACGATGCGCAAGGCAAATGAATAAACGTGCGGTCATATTACTTTCCGGCGGATTGGATTCGGTTACGGCCTTGGCAATAGCCAAAGCTGAAGGTTATGAATGCTTCAGTATCAGCTTTGATTATGGCCAGCGACACAAAACCGAACTTGTAGCCGCAGAAAATCTGGCTAAAAAAGCTAATGTTGTCAGTCACAAAGTAATACAAATTGATCTGCGTGCCATCGGTGGTTCAGCGTTAACCGATGACATCGATGTGCCTGAGTCAGAACAGAAGGGTATTCCTGTTACCTATGTTCCGGCAAGAAATACGGTTTTCCTTTCGATTGCTTTGGGATGGGCAGAGGTGCTTAATGCCGAAGCCATTTTTGTAGGGGTTAATGCCGTTGATTATTCTGGTTATCCCGATTGCCGCCCTGAATTTATCGATGCATTTGAAAAACTGGCAAACCTGGCAACCAAATCTGCAGTTGAAGGTTCCGCTATATATATAAAAGCTCCATTGATGCATCTATCAAAGTCAGAAATCGTCAAGCGTGGTACGGAGCTGGGGATTGAGTACAGTGAAACAGTCTCTTGCTACCAGGCTGATGCGCAAGGCAGGGCGTGTGGACAATGTGATTCCTGTCGCTTGAGACGACAAGGTTTTATTGATGCTGGATTAGCAGACCCAACACGTTATCAATAAGTTATTGTTTCTTGGTAAGAATCAGCAACTACCTGTTTTCTGCAAGACTCCCCCCGACTTTGTATGTCAGTAAAATAGAAAAATATTGGCAACTGGGGTTGTCATTTTTATCAACTATAGTATTATGTCGCGCTTGGTTTGGGCCGTTAGCTCAGTTGGTAGAGCACCGGACTTTTAATCCGATGGTCCTGCGTTCGAGTCGCAGACGGCCCACCATTTTTTCTGCAAAATTTCAGTTTTATTCTAGTTTCATAATTCTGTAATAATTGTTGTTGACAGCCCGGCGAGTGGCTGTATAATTCTCGCTTCTTTGCAGGGCACAATGACTGCAAGCTCTTTAAAAAACTGGTATCAAGTAATTTGTGTGGGTACTTGCGTCGGACATTTCTGAAAAGAAACAAGACGTGAGCTATTCGCAAGAAAGCAAACGTCAATCAAGTTATTGTCTCTGACTTATAGAGACTAAAGTCACAATTAAACTGAAGAGTTTGATCATGGCTCAGATTGAACGCTGGCGGCATGCCTAACACATGCAAGTCGAACGATGATTACTAGCTTGCTAGTATGATTAGTGGCGGACGGGTGAGTAATGTATAGGGATCTGCCTGTTAGTGGGGGACAACAGCCGGAAACGGCTGCTAATACCGCATACGCTCTACGGAGGAAAGTGGGGGACCCTCGGGCCTCACGCTAACAGATGAACCTATATCAGATTAGCTAGATGGTGGGGTAAAGGCCTACCATGGCGACGATCTGTAGCTGGTTTGAGAGAATGATCAGCCACACTGGGACTGAGACACGGCCCAGACTCCTACGGGAGGCAGCAGTGGGGAATATTGGACAATGGGCGCAAGCCTGATCCAGCAATGCCGCGTGTGTGAAGAAGGCCTTCGGGTTGTAAAGCACTTTAAGTTGGGAGGAAAAGCTAAGCGTTAATAGCGTTTAGTGTTGACGTTACCAACAGAATAAGCACCGGCTAACTCCGTGCCAGCAGCCGCGGTAATACGGAGGGTGCAAGCGTTAATCGGAATTACTGGGCGTAAAGCGCGCGTAGGCGGTTTGGTAAGTGTGATGTGAAAGCCCAGGGCTCAACCTTGGAACTGCATCACATACTGTCAGACTAGAGTACGGGAGAGGGGGGTAGAATTCCACGTGTAGCAGTGAAATGCGTAGAGATGTGGAGGAATACCGGTGGCGAAGGCGGCCCCCTGGATCGATACTGACGCTGAGGTGCGAAANNGTAAAGCGCGCGTAGGCGGTTTGTTAAGTCAGATGTGAAATCCCCGGGCTCAACCTGGGAATGGCATTTGAGACTGGCAGGCTAGAGTATGGTAGAGGTGAGTGGAATTTCAGGTGTAGCGGTGAAA
>NZ_DCSO01000044.1:27985-33746 GCF_002325665.1 Methylophaga sp. UBA1464 | reverse complement strand
ATTATTGAAACCGGTATCGATGTGCCGACCGCCAACACCATCTTTATTGATAGAGCCGATAAATTAGGTCTGGCCCAGCTTTATCAAATCCGCGGTCGTGTGGGCCGTTCGCATCACCGTGCCTATGCTTATCTGATCACACCACCGCAACAGGCCATGACAGCCGATGCGATTAAACGTCTGGAAGCAATTGAGTCGATTGAAGATTTAGGTGCGGGCTTTACCCTGGCTACTCACGATATGGAAATTCGGGGTGCCGGTGAGTTACTGGGTGATGAACAAAGCGGCCAGATGCAGGAAATCGGCTTTACCTTATATAACGAACTGCTGGAACGCGCGGTCAATGCGTTGAAATCCGGCAAAACGCCGGATCTGGATAATATGGCTCGCCATACAGTGGAAATCGATCTGCATGTCCCGGCATTGATTCCGTCAGATTATCTGCCCGATGTGCATACCCGTCTGGTGTTATATAAACGCATTGCTGCTGCCGCAGACAAGGAAGCCTTGCGTGAACTGCAGGTGGAAATGATTGATCGCTTTGGTTTGTTACCTGAACCGGTGCAAACCCTGTTTGCCGTCCATGAGTTACGTCTTAAAGCTAAAACCATCGGCATTCGTAAGATTGATGTTTATGACCAAGGTGGTCGCTTATTGTTTGATAAAGAACCTCAGGTGGAACCGATGACCATCATCCAGCTGATTCAAAAACAACCTTCCCGTTTCAAACTGGATGGTCAGGATAAATTACGTTTTACCGATAACATGCCGGATGCCGAAAGCCGCATTCTGGCGATTGATTCACTGCTGGATAATCTGCTCAAGCCGGCCGCCTGATGCAACAGGATCGTAATTTTGACGATTTGGCTGAGCGTTTTAATGCGCGTATTTATGACACCCTCAAAGGTCAGTTGCGGCTGGATATTCTCAAACAGGATCTGCATCAGTTTACCCAGACAACATCCCTAAACGTTTGGGATGCCGGTTGTGGCGCCGGACAAATCAGTTTGTGGCTGGCTGGCTTTGGTCATCAAATGACCTTATGTGATATTTCTGGAAAACTGTTGGCGCAGGCACAACAACATTTTGCTGAAGCCAAGTTGCAGGCCCGTTTTCATCACACCTCCATTCAAATGTTATCCCCGCAGTTAAACAACTTCGATTTGGTGATTTGCCATGCGGTAGTGGAATGGCTGGCAAGTCCCCTGGAGACCCTGAAACAGGTAATGGATCGCGTTAAAACAGGTGGTTATCTGTCACTGATGTTTTACAACCGCAACGCCATGGTCTACAAAAATGTCATTCGCGGTGGCTGGAGACTGGAACCAATCCTCAATGATCGCTATATTGGTATCGGAAATAAGCTCAGTCCGCCCTTTCCACAATATCCAAATGAAATAATTCAGTTTTTACAAAATAATGGTTTTGAAATTATTCAGCACAGTGGAATTCGTGTGTTCAGCGATTATTTGAACTCTGAGAGCCGAAACCAGACAAATGAACAGGAATTACTGGCATTAGAGCACCAATATTGCCGTATGCCAACCTACCGTGACATGGGACGTTACGTACATTTACTGATTGAGAAAAAATCTCCGGATTAGTAAGGATTACTTCATAATATGCAGTTCTATCAATTTTACCTTGATAAAAGCGTTTTGACGTTATAGTCCGTTTAAAGATTTAGGAAAAACATGTTCAAACATAAACTACCACTCATCATATTAGTATCAAGCCTGTTCACCACAGCTTGTATTCAAAACGAGACTCGTCCCAGTGTTTCTAACGAACAGTTAAAATCAGCTTTAAGCGACAGTGAATCCAGATTAGAAACGCAGTTCCGTCAACAATGCCAGAAAATCATTGATAACCAGAACAAGCACCAGGCTGGACTGCAATCGTTTTCCAAAGAGCAGCAAATTACCCGTAAACAGTTAGATGAGATTAATGAACAGGTCGTTCAGCTTAATGAAAAACTCGCCCAACGCGCAGTAGTTCAAGCAGCACAAACTGTTCAGCCTATTGATTCCCAGAGCTGTCCTCCCCCGGCACCAATGACTCTCAACGATAAATTAGTGTTGGGGCAAACCGAATGGCTATGGATTGAAGCCGTGAATCGTGTATTCCCCGCGCGTGTAGATACCGGAGCCACTACGTCATCATTAACTGCACAGGATATCGTAACCCTGGAACGGGATGGTCAGAAATGGGCTCGCTTTACCATCGTTCCGGAGGAAGGCAGTGATAACAGCTATGAAGTGGAAGCGCCAATAGCCAGAACGGCCAATATCCGCCAATCGTCCACAAACGAAATTGATAAACGTCCCGTCGTCAGACTGACCATTCGTATTGGAAATATGACTGATACGGCAGAATTCACCTTGACCGACCGATCGCATATGAGCTATCCGATTCTGCTGGGTCGTGAATTTTTAAAAGATATCGCTGTAGTGGATGTTGCGAAGAAAAATGTTCAGCCTAAACCTGAGTTACTGAAAGATCGCGCATCAGCCATACCCAAAAAAGCCAAACAGGCCAACCCAAAAGCAACAGACGAAGAGTAAGGATCCATCATGGCATCACGTACGCCTTTTTATATTCTGGTCAGTCTGCTGTTTCTTGCTGGCACAGCGCTAACCTTACACCGGCATATTGCATTTGATATCCCATGGTTCCCGGGAGAGCAGCGTCAAACCTGGTCGATTGAAGCTAAAGTAGATTTTGAAGCCAGCGGCGATCCGGTGACAGCACGATTAGCCATTCCTAATACCCAGCCGGGCTTTACCCAGCTCAATCAACAGACAGCCAGCCCTGGCTTTGGATTGTCTTTTGTTGATCGCACTGGTGGAACCTATGCAGAATGGTCGAAAAGAGAAGCCAATGGCAATCAATCGCTTTATTACAAAGTCGATATGCTGGTCGATCCGTTTGCTATTCCACCGGACCAGGAACCGGTTACCAATGTACAACCTAATGTCGAAAAAGAGCCTTATGCGACGGCAGCGCAGATGATTCTGGAGCGTGCCACTGAACGTTCTTCTTCAAACTACACATTAGCCCGCGAACTGATTCATGAATTTAATAACCAGCAACAAACCGCTGAACTGCTTGCGCAGATCAAACCCAAAACCGTCTGGATTGCACAATTGCTTCAGGAAGCCGGTGTTCCAGCCAGACGTATTCATGCGTTAGAACTTGAAGATGGCCGCCGCCGGCAGTCGTTGATTGAATATATTCAGGTATTTGACGGCAATGATTACGAGATTTTTAACCCGGAAACCGGGGTACAGGGTCAGGCAGAAAATATGCTGCTCTGGCAATACCATTCCGGTCCGGTACTGGAAGTGGTTGGCGCCACCAATGCTCAAGTCACTTTTTCGATGATTTCGCAGGAACAACCATTCAATATAGCCCTGAATCAAAAGTTTGCTGATAACGAATGGCTGAATTTTTCACTCTATACCTTGCCTCTTGAGGAACAAGCCATTTTTAAAGGCATTTTGTTGATCCCGGTAGGTGTATTGATTGTTGTGTTGATGCGTATTCTGGTGGGTATTAAAACTTCAGGCACCTTCATGCCGGTATTGATTGCCATGGCGTTTATCCAAACCAGTTTACTGACCGGCTTGATCGGCTTTTTACTGATTGTCGGTGTGGGTTTGATGATCCGATCCTACTTGTCCTATCTCAACTTGTTACTGGTCGCCCGAATATCCGCGGTCATTATTATGGTTATTGGTATGATCGCCATCTTCTCAATCATCGCTTATAAATTTGGTTTAACCGAAGGCATGAAGATCACTTTCTTCCCGATGATTATCCTCGCGTGGACCATCGAACGTATGTCGATCCTGTGGGAAGAAGAAGGCGCCAAGGAAGTTATGATTCAAGGCGGTGGCTCATTACTGGTCGCCATCCTCGCTTACCTTGCCATGAACCTCGATTGGGTACGCCATTTAACGTTTAACTTTATGGGCATTCAGTTAATTCTGATGGCACTGACGTTAGTTGCGGGCAGCTATACAGGCTATCGATTACTGGAATTAAAACGCTTTAAGCCCCTGACCAAGCTGCATAACCAATGAACGCACCAGCTGAAAAAAAAATGGGTTGGTTTGAAACCCTGCGAGAACGCTATGCCCATCCCAGTGCGCTCAGCAAAATCGGGGTATTGGGGATGAATCGCCGTAACGTTTCCTATATCAGTCGCTACAATCCACGGCATCTGTTCCCGCTTGTTGATGACAAATTGCAAACCAAAGAACTGGCATTAGAAGCTGGTGTGAAAGTCCCTGATTTAATTGGTGTTATCAGTGAGCAACACGCTGTAAAAGATTTAAGCCAGATTCTGCAAAACTGCGAAAGTGGCTTTTGTATTAAACCGGCTCATGGTTCCGGTGGAAAAGGCATAATGGTTATCACTCGTCAGAGCGAAGAAGGTTACCGTAAATCCAACGGCCAGTTTGCCACCATTAGCGATCTGGAACGGCATGTTAGTAATATTCTGGCAGGTTTGTTTTCTCTGGGCGGCCGGGCCGACGTCGCGATTATTGAAGATTTGATCCACTTTGATGATTGCTTTAGTGGTTTCAGCTATGAGGGCGTGCCTGATACGCGGGTAATTGTCTTTCGCGGTTTCCCAGTAATGGCAATGATGCGGCTATCAACCGCTGACTCAAACGGCAAAGCCAATTTACATCAGGGTGCTGTTGGCGTAGGTCTTGATATTGGTGATGGACATGCGTTGCGTGCGGTACAGTTCGATAAACCGATTCTGTTACATCCGGATACCGGTTTGAATATGATGACGCTGAAAGTACCGCATTGGGAAGAAGTGTTAAATCTTGCCGTATCGTGTTATGAAATGTCGGGACTGGGATATCTGGGTACTGACATTGTACTGGACCGTTTTAAAGGCCCTATGTTACTGGAATTAAATGCCCGTCCGGGTCTTACCATCCAGATTGCCAATGGCAAAGGCTTATTGCCACGCCTTCGACAAATAGAGAGTCTCAGTCACAAGAAAAGAATGAGCGTTGCTGATCGCGTCGCTTATGCAAGGGAACACTTTACTGATCGTCACTGATTTAACAGGAGTCCGAAAAGATGGCTAATCAAACTAAATCAACTGCACTGATTCTGGGTGGGGCATTATTTCTGGGGTTAACCTTGCTGGGCTTCCAACTCGGTAAAGCATTGATTGATTTTAAACAGCTGGAACGCAGTGTCACCGTTAAAGGGTTATCTGAACGTGACTATCCTGCCGATGTGGTGATTTGGCCGATCCAGTTCATCGAAGCCAACAATGATCTGCCCGAATTGTACAAAGTGGTAGAAGATAACAGCAATAAAGTACGCGAGTTTCTGCGTCAGCGTGGCATCAATGAAGCTGAAATCACTTTTAACTCACCCAGTATTATCGATAAATCAGCTCAACAATATGGTGGCGGTCCGCGGGCAGAGTTTCGCTATACGGCAAACCAAACCATAACGGTTTATTCAGAAAATATTGAAGCCGTTCGTCAGGCAATGACAGCCTTGGCCGATCTGGGCAAACAAGGTCTGGTACTGGCTGGTGATAACTATATGGCACAGACTGAATATCTGTTTACCCGGCTTAATGAAATCAAGCCGGAAATGATTGAAGAAGCCACTGAAAATGCCCGCGAAGTCGCCGAGAAATTCGCACAGGATTCGGACAGTGATTTGGGCAAGATCCGCAGGGCTTCTCAAGGACAGTTCAGTATCACCGCCCGTGACA
>NZ_DCSO01000044.1:23920-27922 GCF_002325665.1 Methylophaga sp. UBA1464 | reverse complement strand
TCCCGTGACAAAAACAATCCACATATAAAGAAAGTTCGGGTGGTTTCTACTGTGGAATACTACTTGTCAGATTAAGCGTGGCTGGCGAATCTCCAATTAAAGGGCGAGGAACCGCGACTCAAATAGATGGACGTTATAACACTTTTCAACGTGAAAATGTCGAGGATGGCTGGTTTCAGGAACCTGATAATCCCCCTAAAACCACGGTGCAAATTGAAACACCGAAAACCATCATTACCCGCAATCAATCCCCCGATCTGCCATTTAGCCAATCCATTAACCCCTATCGTGGCTGTGAACATGGCTGTATCTATTGTTATGCCCGTCCCTCCCACGCCTATTTAGGACTCTCCCCGGGTCTGGACTTTGAAACCAGACTGACGGCAAAACCCGATGCTGCAAAATTATTAAAAAAAGAGTTAGCCGCGAAAAATTATCAATGTTCGCCAATATCACTGGGCGCGAATACCGATCCCTACCAACCGATAGAGCGTGACTATCAAATCACCCGACAAATTCTGCAGGTTCTTAATGAACCCCGGCATCCCTGTCATATCGTGACCAAGTCGGCCATGGTGGAACGTGATATCGATATTCTGCAACAAATGGCATCACAGGATTTAGTACGGGTCCATCTTTCCATTACCACATTGGATCCGGCCTTATCGCGGGTGATGGAACCCAGAGCCAGTGCACCTAAACGTCGCTTGCAAACTATTCAAACCTTGCGTGCAGCAGGCATTCCAGTCACCGTATTGATTGCGCCAGTGATTCCGGTATTAACGGATGCCGAACTGGAGGATATTGTCAAAGCCGTCACGCGGGCGGGCGCATTGGATGTCAATTACATTCTGCTTAGATTACCACTGGAAGTCAGCCCGCTATTTGAAAAATGGCTGCAGACTTACCGCCCTAATCAGGCTCAACATATTCTTAACCGCATTCATGATTTACGCGGTGGTAAAAATAATGATCCCCGTTTTAGTCACCGGCTTCGTGGTGAAGGTATTTTTGCTGATCTATTAGAACAACGGTTTCGAAATATTCACAAAAGAACGCAACTTGAATGCTCCATAACGCCATTACGATGTGATTTGTTTCAGGCTCCAGGCAGCCAAATGCGTTTGTTTTAATACTAAAATTCTGTGTACAAGAAATCTGGGTTTATCACCTGAGGTCCGCTTTTCCTAATCAATTACAGAAAATTCCTGATTCTATAAGTCAAACGAGTATTCATAATGCGGCTTTGACATAAAAATCACGTGCCATGCTGGATGATGCGCATGTTTTCAAATTATTCAGGAATATTCAGTGACTATCAAAAACAGGCTTCAACTCGGTTTTGGCATCGTCTTGGGATTAATGGTGTTGATTGCCATTATTGGTGTAAATGAGGTCAGCAAAATTGATCGGACCATGAGTAAAATCAATGAAGTCGATAGCGTCAAACAACGCGCAGCGATTAACTTTCGTGGCAGCGTACATGATCGTGCGATTTCCATACGGGATGTGGTACTCAGTGAAAACAGCGTTGAGCGACAGCAGCATTTGCAAGATATTGAACGTCTGGAACAATTTTATGCAGAGTCAGCCATCAACCTTGAAGCCATGACCAGTAATCCACAGCAATTTACCACCCAGGAAAAAACGCTGTTAGACAATATAAAAACTATTGAACAACAAACGCTGACCCACACCGCTGAGACCATCAGACTGATTAATCAGGGCAGAAATGCTGATGCCCGAGATTATCTGCTGCAAAACACTTCTCCGGCTTACACTCAGTGGTTAGCTGCCGTAAATCAGTTTATCGATTATCAGGAAGTAACCATCAGCGATCAGGTTGACTATATTCGGCAGCAAACGGGTGGTTTTATGGCGTTGATGATTACCGTCACTTTGATTGCCATCATCATTGCCATTTTTGTCAGCTATCGCCTGATTGGTCGTCTCTATTCAACCATAGGTGGTGAGCCAGATTCGGCAGCTCAGTTAATCAGAGTATTTGCCTCAGGTGACCTGACTCAACAGGCTCAAACACGTTTTCCCAGAAGTATTGTCGGCGCATTGAGCACCATGTCCAGCGAACTATCGCAGATTATGAAAGCCATCAGTTCTTCGGCAGGCCAGGTATCGGATGCGGCCAAGGTGATGAATACCACCTCAGCAGAGAATCAAAGTTTAGTTATCGATCAAAAACAACAAACGTTGGATGGTGCCAATGCCATCAGTGAAATTTCGACTTCTGTACAGGAAATTGCCCGTCTGACCAGTGAGGCCGCGATGCAGGCACAAACGGCTGATAAAGAAACCATTAATGGTAATCAGGAAGTGTCGAAAACACTTGCCAGCATCGCAGAGCTGGCCACCAAAGTGGAGGAAGCCGCCCGTGTCATTGATGAATTGTCTGAGGACAGCAAAAAGATTGGTACCGTAGTCCAGGTCATTGCTGACATTACCGAACAAACCAATCTACTGGCATTAAATGCGGCGATTGAAGCCGCCCGTGCCGGTGAGCATGGCCGGGGCTNNCGTCGTTGCCGACGAAGTGCGTGGCTTAGCCAGTCGAACTAAAGAGTCAACATTAAATATTAAAGACTTAATCGAAAAAACCCAAAGCCGTACTTTAATTGCCGTAAAAGTTATGGAAGAAGGCCGAAACAAAGCGCATCAATGTGTGACGCAAGCAGAGCATGCCGGGGAATCATTAGCCGTTATCAGTCGTTCAGTCACGGCCATCAATGATATGAATGCCCAGATTGCCAGTGTGGCCGAGCAACAATCGGCGGTGGCTGAAGAAATTAACAATAACTTCCGCAGGATTACAGATGTTTCTGACAAAGCCGAAGCCGGTTCACAGTCGATCTCATCACTCAGTACTGAACTGAATCAATTGGCAGAAATGCTGCAACAATCCATCAGTAAATTTAAAACGGCCAGTTAGCTCTGACCATACCAAAGCCGCTCAAGTTGAGCGGCTTTTTCGCTGGTTTTACCGCAATTGTATGGTCTTACCCTCTTTTACCGACTGCAAAGCCGCTACTATGGCTTGGCAGTTTGCCCGTGCATCCTTCAGGCTGAGTAACGGATCGGTGTTGTTCAGTACACAATTGGAAAAGTGCTCGATTTCATTCACAAACTGGTCAGATGCCGGCACTTCTACCGTTTCATGTTGCCCGGCTTCGGTCCACCAGGAAATAACGGCTTTTTCATCTGCCGATTGCCAGGTGGTATGACAGGTGACGCCGCCAAGTGTGCCAATGATTTCATAAACACTGCGACGGGCGTGTTCAAAACTCATTTCAAACTGGGCAAAGCGACCATCACCATAATCAAAAATGCCGGTTAAACTAAGGTCCGCGCCATGTTCATTCAGTTTAGCCACCGCGGTAACTGCTTTGGGTTCATCTTCAAACCATAATCTGGCGGTATGAACAGCATAGGGGCCGATATCCCACATCGCCCCACCACCGTTTTCAATCGGCCGGTTTACCCGATATAAACGTGCCGGTTTCATTGGAAACGCAAAACGGGTACTGACAGTTCTGACTTCGCCGATCACACCGGACTCAATGATTTCCCGAACTGCATCATGCTGTGGATGAAAGCGATACATAAAGCCTTCCATGACTTTAACGCCCTTCTCTTTTGCCGCTTGCGTGATGGCATCAATATCTTCAACCGTTAACGCCATCGGTTTTTCAATTAATAGATGTTTACCATTGGCTATCGCTTTTAAGGCCCATTCAGCATGTTCTTCATTGGCCATTGGCAAATGGATAACATCAATATCGGGATGGGTTAATAAGCTTTCTGGATCATCCAGCGCCTGAATAGCACTATTCTGTGGTGCCAGTTTTGCCAAAACCTCTGCCGCAGCACCTGTACGACGACTGGCAACAGCAATTAACTGCGCGTTATTGGCTTCAATAATGGCGGGAATTAATTTTTCGGTGACTCGTGCTGCGCCGAGGATACCCCAGTTAAGAATCGTTTTTTCTC
>NZ_DCSO01000044.1:23375-23838 GCF_002325665.1 Methylophaga sp. UBA1464 | reverse complement strand
CAGTTAAGAATCGTTTTTTCTGCTGCCATTTTTTTCTCCACTAAATCTCAATGTGTTGCTCATCATAACGATTAAAGTGAACAGCACCAAACTTGAAAGTCCCTGCATTAATCAGTGTTTTTATCTGCTGACAGATAGCTTATGCTTATCAGTCAGTTTGTTAAATTCATCTAAGAGGACCGTGTTATGACGATTGAAGTTGGACAACAGATACCAGACGGCAAACTCACCGAATGTGTGGAGTTTGATCCTCAGAATGGCTGCCCGATGAATCCTTCACCGATGGATGTGCGTGAAATGGCGAAAGGCAAAACCATTGTACTGTTTACTGTACCGGGTGCATTTACTCCGCTCTGTTCTTCTCAACATTTACCTGGTTTTGTCGAACATGCTGATGCACTGAAAGCCGCCGGCGCAGATGAGATCTGGTGTTTGGCAGTCAATGATGCATTTGTTATGGCGG
>NZ_DCSO01000044.1:14870-23264 GCF_002325665.1 Methylophaga sp. UBA1464 | reverse complement strand
AGTACGCATGATGGCAGATGGCAGTGCTGAATACACCAAGGCATTAGGTCTGGATCGTGATTTAACCGGTGGTGGAATGGGGGTTCGTGCATTCCGGGCTGCGATGATCATTACCGACGGCGAAGTGAAATATATTGGTGTTGAGGGTTCCGGTGAGTTTGGTAAATCCAAAGCCGAAACCATTCTCGAAGAATTAAAAAAATAATCGTACGCGAGTTTATTATCTTTATGGATGGGGCAGGTTTCTCACTGCCCCTTTTTAATTCAGGCCTGCAATAGCTTGACCCCGTCAGCTGACCCGACCAGTACTGCTTTGGCAATATCAGCAAAAATACCATGCTCAACTACACCGGGCATAACCGTTAATAAGGCATTTATCTGCGCCGTTTCCAATCCGGAAAACTGCATATCCAGAATCAGATTTCCCGCCGCACTGTAAGCCACGTTATCACCTGCTGCGTTCAGTCTTAAACTGCCTTTCGCCTGCAATTTCGCCAGGCGATTCAGCACCAGCGAGGCGGCATTGGGCATCACTTCAATCGGAATAGGATTTTTATCGCCAATCTGCTTGACCATCTTGCTGTCATCTACCAGGACATAAAAAGCGGTGGCATGACTGGCTAATAGCTTTTCACAAACCAGATCCTGACCACGTCCCTTTAATAAAACCATGTCTATAGTCACTTCATCCGCCCCATCCACATACATATCCAGATGGGTTAAATACTCAATAGATAACACGTTCAGACCAGCTTGTTGTGCTTTAACCCGGCTGATAACCGAACTGGCAACCACCTGGATATCCAGTTGCTGCTCTTGTTGCCGACGAGCCAGTTCATCAATAAAAAGGTTCGCGGTTGACCCTGTACCTAACCCCACAATCATGCCGTTATCGACAATTTCAGCAGCTTTAATCGCCACCTGTTGCTTGGGATTCGGCGGATTTGCCTCAGTAGTATTGGTCATTGACAAACTCCTTGAATGTTTTGGCAAAATAGTCGTTTCAGCTTAGCATGGTTAAACTGTCTGCTCACCTTTCATGGAGAAAAACATGGCCCAACTCAATGAAATCATCCAGCAAATTGAAAGTGTCACCGGACTCAGCTGCCAACCAAATCAACTCTCCACGGTCGGTGGTGGCTGCATCAATACTGCCTATCAACTGAAAACGCCGAACAAACAATTTTTTATCAAGGTTAATCGTCCAGATCTACTGGAGATGTTTGAGGCAGAGGCTCAGGGATTGCAGGAAATGGCGGCTCTTAATGCCGTGCGCGTACCGGAGGTAGTCTGTTTTGGCACAGCAGATGGCCACAGTTATCTGGTATTGGAATATATAACATTAGGCAGTATGCGCGGTGGAGCCAATGGCAGACTCGGTGAGCAACTGGCAATGTTACACCAGCACCCACAACCGTATTTTGGCTGGCATATGGATAACACCATTGGCAGTACACCACAGTTGAATGATCGTTCTGACAATTGGGTAGAATTCTGGCAGCAGCAACGGTTAGGTAAACAACTGGAATTTGCTGCTCGCAATGGTTTTAGAGGCAGTCTGCAAAAAAACGGCGAACGGCTCATTGACGAATTACCGGCCTTCTTTACCGATTATCAGCCCCAAGCCTCGTTATTACATGGTGACCTGTGGGGAGGCAATGCTGCCGGGGATGAGCATGGTAATCCGGTGATATTTGATCCCGCCTGTTATTACGGCGATGCCGAAACCGATTTGGCGATGACAGAACTGTTCGGCGGCTTTGGCGGTGATTTCCATGCAGCCTACCGTCATGTTCGTCCGGTCGATCCGGGCTACAGTACACGCAAAACTCTTTACAACCTATATCATATTATCAATCATCTTAATCTGTTTGGCGGCGGCTATCTCGGTCAGGCCGATGCCATGATTTCACAACTATTGGCCGAGCTACGGAGCTAGCTAAGAATGAGTCAAATCAAAGTGTTATTTGTCTGCATGGGCAATATATGTCGTTCCCCTACCGCTGAGGGTGTTTTTATCAGTCTATTAAAAGAAAGAGGCACCAGTGAAAAGTTTCTGGTGGACTCGGCCGGAACGCATGCCTACCATGTCGGTGAACCGCCTGATGCACGTGCTCAGCATACCGCGAAACAGCGTGGTATCGATTTATCCTTTATCAGAGCCCGTAAGTTTCGCCATGAAGACTTTGGGCATTTTGATCATATTCTGGCAATGGATCAGGACAATCTGGATATTCTGCAGCAAGCCTGCCCTGTCGAATATCAACACAAAGTTAAGTTGTTTCTTGATTATGCCGATGGCCGTGACGAAACGGATGTACCGGATCCCTACTACGGTGGGGAAAATGGCTTTAATCATGTATTTGATTTAGTCACTGATGCTGCTGAAGGTTTCTATAAAACTGTTCTGGGACCTAAATAGGTCTATTTTTCTGTCACAACGGAAGCAGGCAGGTAATATCGACAAGAACCTAAAATAACGGTTGTCATTCCTGAGATGAGGGGTATCATCTAGGCTTTTTTGATCCCCATCTCAGGAAGCAACTATGCCCATATCAGGCCTATCCAAGTCTTTTTCTGGCTGGTCACTATTTGTCTTGATCGCATTTTTCTCTCCGGAAATCTGGGCAGCAGAGAATGTGGCATTACTTGATCTCACTCGCCACTGGGTAGGTTTTGCAGCTTTAGCCATATTCTTCCTTGCTTATGCATTAGTCATTGCCGAAGAGCAAATACACATGCGCAAGTCCAAGCCGGTCATTGTGGCAGCCGGTCTGATTTGGGGCCTCATTGCGTTTATGTACGCCCAGCAAACTGATCCGGTATTTCACGAAACTGCCGGCATTATGATTCGTCACAACCTGCTGGAATATGCTGAGTTATTTTTATTCCTGCTGGCTGCCATGACCTACATTAACACCATGGGCGAACGTGGCATCTTTGATGCCATTCGGGCCTGGTTGGTCAATAAAGGCTTTACGTTAAGAACCATTTTCTGGCTGACCGGTTTAATGGCGTTTTTCATCTCGCCAGTCGCAGACAACCTCACTACAGCGTTATTGATGGCCACTGTGGTAATGGCTGTCGCCGGTAATAATCATAAATTTATTGCTGTCGCCTGTATCAATATTGTTGTCGCAGCCAATGCTGGTGGGGCTTTCAGTCCGTTTGGTGATATCACAACTTTGATGGTCTGGCAGAAAGGTGTACTGGCATTTCATGAGTTTTTCGCGTTGTTTGTTCCTTCACTGGTCAACTGGTTAATACCGGCCGTTTTATTATCACTGGCAATCAAAAATGTCGCTTCAATTCCAATGCACGAATATGCCCCGCTTAAATCCGGAGCTCGGGTTGTCGTCGGTTTATTTATTCTGACAATTGCGATGGCAGCCAGCAGTCATCACTTTCTGCACTTACCACCTGTGTTAGGCATGATGACGGGCCTTGGTTTACTTAAACTTCACGGATATGTTTTGAAAATGCGTGACAAACGCCTGCTCGATAAACGCGAGAATGATGGACAGACTGCATTTAATATCCAGGATGAAACCCAGCAGAAAGTGCCGTTCAACATTTTCGACCAATTGCAACGCGCGGAATGGGACACCCTAATGTTTTTCTACGGCATTATTTTGTGTGTGGGGGGATTAGGCACCATTGGTTATTTGAGCGTGGGATCTGAGTTTTTATACGGTCAGTTAGGCGCGACCACTGCCAATATCCTGGTTGGCCTGATTTCCGCAGTTATCGATAACATTCCTGTCATGTTTGCTGTGTTATCAATGATGCCTGACATGAGTCATGGACAATGGCTACTGGCGACCTTAACGGCAGGCGTGGGTGGTTCATTACTCTCTATCGGCTCAGCTGCCGGTGTCGCTGTAATGGGGCAAGCCCGTGGTATTTATACCTTTGTTGCTCATTTGAAATGGATTTGGGCCATTGCACTTGGCTACATCGCCAGTATCTGGGTACATCTCTGGCTGAATGCTGATTTATTTTCCATTGCATTGCCGTAGGGTCTGTTTATTTTTTGGGTCATCATTACCACAGAAGATGACAGATCAACAGGCCCAAACAACTTGAAATAGCGAAAACGGCCCCGAAGTATTACAATTGCCGATTATTTTTTTGAACACAAACCAGGGTGATAATGCGTTACAACACAGATGATTTACGCATCGTTGGTATTCAGGAAGTTTTGCCTCCAGCGCAATTGCATGAACAATTACCCATCTCGGATGCGGCATCTGAAACTGTGTTTAATGCACGTACAGCCTGTCAGGACATCTTGCATCAGCGTGATGATCGGCTGATAGTCATTATCGGACCCTGCTCCATCCATGACCCAAATGCAGCACGTGACTATGCCAGTCGTTTACAACCGTTAATCAGAGAGCTGGCTGATGATCTGCATATCATTATGCGCGTCTATTTTGAAAAACCGCGTTCGGTCGTCGGCTGGAAGGGTTTGATTAATGACCCCTACCTGGACGGTAGTTTCAAAATCAATGACGGGCTGCATATTGCCAGAAAATTGTTGCTGGATCTCGCTGAAATGGGGGTTCCGGCAGCAACTGAATATCTGGACCTGATCAGTCCGCAATACATCGCCGATTTAATCTCCTGGGGCGCAATCGGTGCACGCACCACAGAAAGTCAGGCGCATCGTGAACTGGCGTCCGGTTTGTCCTGCCCGGTCGGTTTCAAAAACGCAACTGATGGTGGTTTGCAGATTGCCGTCGATGCCTGCCTGTCTGCTTCTAAACCGCATCATTTCATGTCACTGACCAAAAATGGGCATTCTGCAATTTTTTCCACCACCGGTAATCCGGATTGTCATGTGATTCTGCGTGGAGGCAAAAAGCCTAATTACGATAAAACCAGTATTGATGAAGCGGCTGAAGTCATTGGTCGTAGCGGCCAATCCGTTCGTATTATGGTGGATTGCAGTCATGCCAACAGTGGCAAGGATCACTTGCAACAGGAAGTGGTTGGCCGTCTGTTGGCTGAGCAAATTGCTGCAGGTGACAAACGCATTATCGGTTTGATGCTGGAAAGTAATCTGGTTGCTGGCAGACAGAATGTCGAAGCCGATAAAGAACTGGTTTACGGTCAAAGTATCACTGACGCATGCATGGCCTGGGAAAACAGCGAACCGTTATTACGTGACTTGGCTGCAGCCGTCAGACAGCGCCGCGAGACTTCGTCCACCGTCTGATAAAGCGTTATGGAATTTCCGACCATTCCCATAGTCAGATTGCCAACTCGTTGCAATGATACGAGACCCAGTTAAACGAAATGAACATCCAGTAGCGGTGGTGATATAAACTCAACAGGCCCTAAGACCTTCACCACCAAGCCTTAACCTCTATCGCAACGCTACATAAAAAGCGTTATTAAGCTATAATATTCGGTTCATAATTTGTATTTGGATCAGTTTTAAGCGCTAATTTAACTGAATTCCTGAGAAAATCAGTAGGTTATTACATGGCTGACTATGCCCTAATTTTGATAAGCACCATTCTGGTGAACAACATTGTGCTGGTGAAATTCCTCGGCCTGTGTCCATTCATGGGTGTTTCTCGCAAGCTGGAAACAGCCATGGGCATGGCGCTGGCAACTACCTTTGTATTGACCTTATCTTCTATCAGCAGCTATCTGATCAACGAATACCTGCTGTCTCCACTGGGCCTGGAATTCCTGCGCACCATCAGCTTTATTTTTGTCATTGCCGTGGTCGTACAATTCACCGAAATGGTGGTGCATAAGACCAGTCCTTTGCTTTATCAGGTGCTTGGCATTTTTCTGCCATTAATCACCACCAACTGTGCTGTACTGGGTGTTGCCTTATTGAACGTGCAGGAAAAACACGGCTTTCTTGAATCAGCTTTATACGGTTTTGGTGCTGCTGTTGGCTTCTCGATGGTGTTAATCATTTTTGCCGGAATGCGTGAGCGCCTGGCGGCGGCTGATGTGCCAGTTCCCTTTCAGGGCGCTGCGATTGGCTTGATAACTGCCGGACTGATGTCGATGGCCTTTATGGGCTTTGCCGGGTTGGTTAAGGTCTAAGTTATGTTAACAGCCATTATCGCCATCACGCTGCTCGCGTTGATTCTCGGACTTGTGCTCGGATTTGCTTCCATCCGTTTCAAAGTCGAGGGTGATCCGATTGTCGATCAAATCGATAAAATACTGCCGCAGACACAATGCGGCCAATGCAGTTTTGCCGGTTGCCGACCTTATGCAGAAGCCATTNNCCATTGCGGCCGGAGAAGTCGATATTAACCGTTGCCCCCCCGGCGGCGAAACCACTATTCAGGCTTTGGCCGATTTACTTGATGTAGAACCCAAACCGCTGGATGAAGAATGCGGCGTTGAAAAACCTAAAATGCTGGCCGTCATTGATGAAGACCGTTGCATTGGTTGCACGTTGTGTATTCAAGCCTGTCCGGTAGATGCCATTCTCGGCGCCGCCAAACATATGCATACCGTCATTGCTGATGAATGTACTGGCTGTGAATTATGCGTTGAACCTTGTCCGGTAGATTGTATTGATATGGTCGAAACACAGCCGAATCCGCATACGTGGCGCTGGCCGGATCCGTCACATGTTGATTTGCAACGGAGAACCGGATCATGAGTGCGCCGTTAAGTGATTTCCCCGGCGGCCTCAAACTGCCAGGGCATAAAAAACGTTCCACTCAGGGACCGATTCGAAAAACACCGCTCAGCAAACAATTGGTGTTGCCTTTACAGCAACATATCGGTGCTGCAGCAGTACCGATTGTTGATGTTGGTGAAAAAGTACTTAAGGGACAACGTATTGCACGTGCCGAAGGTCATGTATCGGTATGCCTGCACGCCCCAAGTTCCGGAGTGATAACCGCTATCGGTGATCATGCAATACCTCATCCATCCGGTCTTTCAGCCCCCTGCATTACCATCGAAACCGATGGTGAAGATCAATGGGCTGAGCGCCAGCAGATAGCGGATTTCCGTCAGCATTCAGCCCATGAATTACGCCAAATCATTCGTGACGCCGGCATTGTCGGTTTAGGTGGCGCAGGTTTTCCCAGCTTTATCAAACTCAATCCGGGTGTTCATCACACTGTTGAAACCCTGTTAATTAACGGTGCTGAGTGCGAACCCTATATCACCTGTGATGACATGCTGATGCGCGAACGCGCAGAAGGCATTCTTGATGGTGTTGAGATCATGTTATTTGCTTTGCGGGCCGCGCGTTGCATTCTGGCAATTGAAGATAACAAACCTGAAGCCATTGCGGCGATGCGCTTCGCGCTCTCTGCCAGAACTCATCTGACACAGACCGAGATTGTGGTGGTACCGACACGTTATCCAACCGGTGGTGAAAAACAGTTAATCCAGGTTGTCACCGGCAAACAGGTACCCACTAATAAATTACCGATTGACATCGGCATTGTCTGTCACAACCCGGGCACCGCCTATGCCGTGGGCCGGGCCATTTTGCATGGTGAGCCATTAATATCAAGGGTGGTCACGGTTACGGGTACCGATGTGACGCATGCCGGTAACTTTGAAACCTTGTTTGGCACGCCGATCAAAGACTTACTGGAGTTTTGTGAGACAAGGCGTCAACCTGATGAACCCTTTATTCAGGGTGGTCCGATGATGGGGTACAGCCTGGCCGGTGACGATTTACCTATTACCAAAACCGCCAACTGTATTCTGGTAGGAGTAGACGATGTCGCGCCACCGGCACAGCCATTACCGTGTATTCGTTGTGGTGATTGTGCCGATGTCTGTCCTGCCAGTTTATTGCCTCAACAGCTTTACTGGTATTCACGTGCCAAGGATTTTGACCAAACCCGTGATTACAACTTATTTGATTGTATCGAATGTGGTTGCTGCGATTATGTTTGCCCCAGCAAAATTCCGCTGGTTTCCTATTTTCGTTTTGCCAAAACAGAAATCATGAATCAGGAACGTGAGCGGCATAAATCCGATCTTGCGCGTGAACGCCATGAAAGCCGTCTGGCGCGCCTCGAGCGTGAGCAGCAGGAAAAAGAAGAACGTCAGCGCCAGCGTAAGGCAGCATTGGCAGCCTCCAAAGCGGCAAAAGCCAAGGAAGAAGAATCCACCAAAACATCAGAATCTGCAGATTCGGTCACTGAGGAAAAAGCCTGATGCCTATTTTTCGGCTGAGCCCACCGTTTCTTGCTGGCGCAAACCGCGTCACATTGCAAATGCTGCAAGTGATTATTGCATTAATCCCGGCAGTCATCGCCATGACTTACTTTTTTGGTCCGGGAGTTTTGATTAATGTAGCGCTGGCCGTGTTAGTGGCATTAATCACTGAAGCAGTGATGCTGAAACTGCGTGACCGTCCATTAAAGCCTTTTCTGAGTGATG
>NZ_DCSO01000044.1:7715-14787 GCF_002325665.1 Methylophaga sp. UBA1464 | reverse complement strand
CCTTTTCTGAGTGATGGCAGTGCTGCCGTTACAGCCGTATTGCTGGCTTTAGCAATCCCCCCTCTCTCTCCCTGGTGGATGACCGTTATCGGGGTGACCTTTGCCATCGTGTTTGCCAAGCATTTGTATGGTGGTCTGGGCTATAACCCGTTCAATCCCGCCATGGTCGGTTATGTTTTGCTATTGATTTCTTTTCCTCTGGAAATGACGACCTGGTTGCCTGTGCAATCAATGGCGGAGCAGCCGATGGGTTGGATGAGCGCACTGCAATTGATTTTCACCGGTCAGTTTAATGGTCTGGGTATTGATGCCTATTCCGGTGCAACTCCGCTTGATGTCATGAAAACGCAAATTGTACTGCAGCAACATCCAGAGTTTATCAGTAGCCAGCCACTGTTCGGCATGGCCGGTGGCCTGGGCTGGGAGTGGATCAATATCTGGTTTGCCCTGGGTGGTATCTGGCTGATTTATCGTAAAATTATCAGCTGGCATGTGCCGGTCGCGATGCTTCTGGCGTTGCTGATAATCAGCAGTATCACCACCCTGATTGATCCGACTGTTTCCGGTTCACCACTGTTTCATTTGTTAAGTGGCGGCACCATGCTGGGGGCATTCTTCATTGCCACTGATCCGGTCTCAGGTTCCACTACATTAAAAGGCCGTATCGTGTTTGGTGCCGGAGTCGGAATTCTGACCTATGTGATTCGTATCTGGGGTGGCTATCCGGATGGCGTGGCATTTGCCGTTATTCTGATGAATATGTTGGTGCCATTGATTGATTATTACACGCAACCACGGATCTATGGTGGTGCAGCACGATGAAAGCATTATGGAATCAACCAGCTTTTCGGGTTGGCCTGATGCTGGCGCTGTTTGCGATTGTAGCGACCACTTTGGTGGCCTTTACTGAAGAAAGTACTCGCGCTCAGATTAAAGAAAATGAACGTCTGGCGTTACTGGAAGCCATAAATACTCTGGTGCCCAAACAGGCTTATGACAATGCTATTCTGAATGACACAATTGTACTGCCACCTACCCCGCAATTAGGGACTGAAGAACCCACAACGGTGTTCCGTGCAAGAAAAAATAATGAACCGGTGGCGGCCGTATTAACCAGTGTGGCACCAGATGGTTACAGTGGCAGTATCAAAATTCTGATAGCTGTTTATGCCGATGGCAGTCTGTCAGGTGTGCGGGTTATCAGCCATAAAGAAACACCGGGGCTTGGTGATAAGATTGATGCTCAGCGCGATGACTGGATCCTGCAATTTGCTGGTCTGTCGCTATCATCACCGGACAAATCACGCTGGAAAGTTAAAAAAGATGGCGGTGATTTTGATCAATTTACCGGGGCAACGATTACTGCACGAGCAGTGGTCAATGCCATCAAACGCACATTGGAATTTTTTGAAGCCAATCAGGATAAGCTGTTTATCCCTGCAGAGGAAAACACATGACAATCTACAATCAGATTATTAAAGAAGGTCTGTGGAAAAATAATCCCGCGTTAGTGCAATTGTTAGGTTTGTGTCCTTTACTGGCGGTCACTAATACCCTGATTAATGGGCTTGGGCTGGGGCTGGCGACTATTCTGACTCTGGTTGCGTCAAACGGCATTATTTCCATGTTGCGCCATCAGATTCCTGATGAAGCGCGGTTACCGGTATTTGTATTGATCATTGCTTCGATTGTGACCGCTATCGAATTATCAATGAATGCCTGGTTTCATGAACTGTATCTGATCCTTGGCATCTTCATTCCGTTAATCGTCACCAACTGTTCAATCATTGCCCGTGCTGAAGCCTTTGCAGCGCGAAATCCGGTCACCCCTTCGTTATTGGATGGTCTGATGATGGGTATTGGTTTTACCGCCGTGCTGGTCCTGCTGGGCGGAATGCGTGAATTAATTGGTCAGGGCACCTTGCTGAGCCAGGCACATCTGATGTTCGGTGAAGCTGCGCGTGGTCTGGAAATCACTGTAATTGATGATTACCGTGGTTTTCTTATCGCCATTTTGCCACCGGGTGCCTTTATCGGTCTGGGACTCATCGTGGCACTGAAAAATGTCATCGATGCCCGTGTTGCCAATCGTGCAGTGAAAGTGGAAGTTGAAGCGCTGACACCGCAAACCACGACAGGTTAACGATGAATCAAACGCAGCGGCAACAGTTTTTCAGCAGACTGCGCGCTCACAATCCGGCGCCAACAACCGAGTTGAATTACAACTCACCGTTTGAATTACTGATCGCCGTGATTCTCTCCGCTCAGGCAACTGATGTCGGTGTTAACAAAGCCACCGACAAGCTGTATCCGGTGGCGAATACACCACAGGCGATTCTCGATTTAGGTATTGCTGGACTGAAAAGCTATATCAAAACCATCGGCCTGTTTAACAGCAAAGCCGAAAACGTTATCAAAACCTGCCAGCAGCTAATCGACAAACATAATGGTCAAGTTCCAGATAATCGGGAAGCGCTGGAAGCCCTGCCTGGTGTCGGTCGTAAAACCGCCAATGTTATTCTCAATACCGTTTTCAAGCACCCCGTTATGGCGGTGGATACGCATATTTTCCGCCTGGCGAATCGCACCGGTCTGGCTAAAGGTAAAAATGTCCGTGAAGTCGAAGATCGCTTGATGAAAGTGATCCCCAACGAATTCAAACTGGATGCACATCACTGGCTGATCCTGCATGGCCGTTACGTTTGTACCGCCAGAAAACCGCATTGCGATCAATGTATTGTGACCGACCTGTGCGATGAATTTCGTCGCATGCAAGCCACCTCCAGGAAAACCGCCTGATGGCAGTTTTCAGTCAGGATCGTGATGCACTGCGCCAGCAATATCATGATGTCTGGCAAAAAATGCAATCCGGTCAAATACTCAGTGCTTTGGAACAAATGATTGCAGATGTCATTGTTTTGCATCCTGAATACCACCAGTTACTCTCCTCCCCGATTCAATCAGGCCAGGAGTATTTTGTGGAAAACGGTGAGACCAATCCCTATCTGCATATGGGCCTGCATATCGCGGTGCATGAACAGATTTCCACCGATCGCCCGGCTGGTATTGTGATCGCTCATCAAAAATTAATGGCTAAAACGGCTGACCCACACGCTGCAGAGCATTTAATGATTGATTGTCTGGCAGAGCAACTTTGGCTGGCTCAGCAGCAACAACAACCACCCTCAGAAACCGCCTATCTCAGAGCCCTTAAACATTTAGCGGAGAAGTAAACATGCAGGCATTACAGTTTCAGCATGCTCAGCCTATGTCTCAACTGATCCATCAACCGACGCCGAAACCAACCGGTCATGATGTATTAGTTGCCGTGGAAGCCGTCGCCGTAAATCCGGTCGATCTGAAAGTTAAATCAACCATTGATGCTGAATCGACTGGCAAGATTCTTGGTTGGGATGCCGCAGGCACCATCGTAGAAGTAGGCGAAAAATGTCATGATTTTCAGGCCGGAGATAAAGTTTTCTACGCCGGAGATGTTGGCCGTGATGGCTGTTTTGCCTCTCACCAACTGGTGGATTCACGCATTATTGCCAAAGCGCCGCAATCACTTGAGATACATCAATCAGCCGCCTTACCGTTAACCAGTCTGACCGCATGGGAAAGTCTGTTTGATCGACTCAGAATTAATGTGGAGAAGGATCTGGGTAAAACCCTGTTAATTATCGGTGCTGCAGGTGGTGTGGGGTCAATGGCAATTCAGCTGGCTAAACAGCTCACCCATCTCAGGGTCATAGCGACCGCTTCGCGCCCGGAAACCACAGAATGGTGTGAAATACTGGGGGCTGATGCCGTGGTCAGCCATCAAGGCTCCTTAACCCACAATTATCAGCAAGCAAACCTGCCAGCGCCGGATTATATTCTGTGTCTGAATGACAGTGATTATTACTATCCGCAAATGGTTGAACTGATTGCGCCACAAGGCCTGATAGCCCTGGTGGTCAGCTTTCAGCAACCTGTGGATTTGAATCTGCTGAAAACCAAAAGTGCCGGGCTGGTCTGGGAATTCATGTTCACCCGTCCCCATTTAAAAACGACAGATATCAGCCAACAAGGACTGATTCTTAAACGTATTGCTGAAATGGCTGATTTAAACCAGTTATATCCAGTATCGCTACAACATTTTGACAATCTGACACCTCAAACACTTGAACAGGCTCATGATTTAGTCAGCCATGGAAAAACAATCGGAAAAATCACGCTCGGGCCGCTGTCTGATGCGTAGCGCGGCTGAGCATATGCCCGTATAATTAGTACCACTATTATGGAGTCAGAGGTAAACCATGCAATCATCTAATTCACCTAAGTACCTGATCGGCAGTTTAATTGTTGTCGCAGTACTGTTCGTCATCGCTAACCTGATTTTGTCCAATATGCTGGCTATTGCTGATGGAGTCGTCGAGCCTGAACCCATGGATGCTGAAGCGATTGCTGAAAGATTAAAGCCAGTAGCACGGGAAAACATTGGTGAAGAACAGATTGCAGAGGCTCCTGTTGCTGATGAAACTGAAGATACTGCAGGCAGCGCTGATGAAAATAGCGTTGGCAAGCAAGTAACAACACAGGTTTGTGCTGTTTGTCATGGCACTGGCATGATGAACTCACCGAAAATCGGCAATGCTGCCGACTGGGCTCCACGCATCGAAAAAGGCATGGATACCCTTTACGAACATGCAATTAACGGCTTTAACATGATGCCTGCTCGGGGTGGTAATCCAAAATTGAGCGATGATGAAGTCAAAGCGGCTGTCGATTATATGATTTCATCTGCCGACTGAATTAATCATTTCATAGCCAACAAGTTAAGCCGGTCATTTCCGGCTTAACTTGTTGAGATACATAGCAAAAGAATTTTTGTAGTCATTAAGCCTTATGCTGAACCGATTATCGTCTAGCATTGACAGGGATCACACCAGCCGCCATGAGCTTACTCAGTTTTAATCTTCCAATAGTTGCCTTATTGCCTTTTGCTGCAGCGCCTTTTGCCGCTTGGGCCACGCGGTACAACCGATTAGCCTCTGCCTGGATTGCTGGGTTAACAACCTTGCTGACGCTGGCCATCTTGTTTCCCTCCATGCAGTTTATCTTTGCTGGCGAAACCCTCATTCAACAATGGTCCTGGCTGCCTTCAATTGGGTTTAATCTCGCTTTTCGTCTGGATGGTCTGGCTCTGCTGTTTGCCTTACTGATCCTGCTGATTGGTCTGCTGATCATCTTTTATGCCCGATATTACCTGTCGGCAAAAGATTCCATGGGGCGTTTTTACGCCTATATGTTGATGTTCATGGGCTCTATGCTGGGCATTGTATTATCCGAAAATCTGTTACAACTGGTGGTGTTCTGGGAACTCACCTCAATCACCTCGTTTCTGCTGATCAGCTACTGGCAGCATCGTCAGGATGCACGCCAGGGTGCCCGCATGGCACTTGCCGTAACAGGTGCTGGTGGTCTGGCATTGCTAGGTGGTGTGTTATTACTCGGGCACATTGTTGGCAGTTATCAATTAAGCGATGTACTGGCTTCCGGGGAGTTAATCAAAGGGCATGATTTATATCTGCCAACTTTAGTGTTGATTCTGCTTGGTGTATTCACCAAATCGGCCCAGTTTCCGTTTCATTTCTGGTTGCCCCATGCCATGGCAGCTCCAACTCCGGTTTCGGCCTATCTGCATTCCGCCACTATGGTGAAAGCCGGTATTTTTTTACTGGCACGATTTTTCCCGGCGCTCTCCGGTACACCAGAATGGATGTGGATGGTAGGCACAGCAGGGATGATCACGCTGCTCCTCGGTGCCTACGTCGCTTTATTCAAACATGATTTAAAGGGTCTGCTGGCTTATTCGACCTTGAGTCATCTTGGCCTCATTACCCTTTTGTTCGGCTTCAGCAGTGAGCTGGCACTGGTTGCCGCGATTTTCCATATCATCAATCATGCTACTTTCAAAGGTTCACTGTTTATGGTTGCCGGCATTATTGATCATGAATCCGGCACCCGTGATATGCGTAAACTCAATGGTCTGTTCAAAATGATGCCGCATACTGCGATGCTGGCGATGATTGCTGCTGCTGCGATGGCCGGTGTACCGCTGTTAAATGGATTCCTCAGCAAAGAGATGTTTTTTGAACAGGCCATCAGTGCATCGGGAACCACATTAGCCGCCTGGACCATTCCGGTATTAGTGACCTTGGCCGCCATTTTCTCAGTCGCTTATTCACTACGGTTTATTCATGATGTTTTCTTCAACGGCGAACCGATTGATTTGCCAAAAACACCCCATGAGCCCCCCAGGTTTATGAAAATTCCGGTCGATATTCTGGTGGTGTTATGTTTACTGGTCGGCGTTGCGCCCATGTTTTTGATCAGCCCAATACTGACCGTTGCCGTAGCTTCAAGTCTGCAAACGGCAGCGCCTGAATTCAGTCTGGCTATCTGGCATGGATTCAACCTGCCGTTAATGATGAGTTTCATTGCTTTGGTATTAGGTGTGGCCGTTTACAGCATGCGCCATCGCTTATTTGCCTGGCACGACAGATGTCTGCATGGCCTCGACGGTAAAGCGGTTTTTGACTGGGTACTGTGGAAAATCATTCGTCTATCGAAAAAAATTACTGATGCATTTGATCAAACCACCTTACAACCCGCCGTGACCTGGGTTATTGGTGGCGCATTGATGCTGAGTATCATCACCTTCTTCCAGTTCAACTCACCTTTACTTGGCGATCGGGTTTTGATGGAAGCCGATGTCATTACCTTTTTAATGTCGGCAGTACTGATTATTGCCAGTATCCTGACAGTAATGCTTCACCATAAACGGCTGGTTTCGCTGATTGCTATCGGGGTTGTCGGTCTGGTGGTGGCTTTAGGCTTTGTGAAGTTTTCAGCACCGGATTTGGCGCTGACCCAGTTATCCGTTGAAGTGGTCACCATTGTCCTGTTGTTATTAGCCTTATTCTTTTTGCCACAACACACGCCACAGGAGCGTAGCTATATTCGTTTCACGCGGGATGGCGTGATTTCTGTAGCGGCTGCAGTGTCGGTATTCTTTTTGACTATGGCT
>NZ_DCSO01000044.1:6798-7621 GCF_002325665.1 Methylophaga sp. UBA1464 | reverse complement strand
GGGCTTCTTTATTGATAACGCCAAACCCGGTGGTGGCGGCACAAATGTGGTCAATGTGATTCTGGTCGATTTCCGTGGCTTTGATACTTTAGGAGAAATCGTCGTGCTGGCATTGGCAGGTATATGTGTCTTTGCCATGCTGGAAGGCCTGAAGCTTGCGGCTCCAGCAAAAGATGTTGATGGTCTGGTCTGGAGTCATGATCCGCATCCACCGATTATGCAGACCCTTACCCGCTTACTGTTTCCACTGATGCTGATGGTGGCAGTGTTTATCTTCCTGCGCGGTCACAACCTTCCGGGCGGTGGATTTATTGCCGGCCTGATCGCTTCGGTTGCTCTTATCTCGCAATATCTTGCCAACGGTATCGACTGGACCAATGAACGCCTGCGGATAGATATGCATCGGGTGATCTGGATTGGCTTGCTGGTTGCCACACTGACCGGTGTTGTCTCTATGTTGATCGGTTATCCGTTCCTGACAACCGCCTTTACTTATTTAACCTGGCCGGTTGTCGGTAAATTTGAAGTGGCCAGCGCCATTGCCTTTGATTTAGGTGTATTCCTGGTCGTCGTGGGGGCCACGGTAATGATTCTGGTCGAACTGGGCAAACTCAGTCACGCTTCGCATCACGTCAAACATGAGGAAGTTAACTAATGGAATGGCTAATTGCCAGCGTCATAGCCGTGATGACCGGTTGCGGCGTGTATCTTACGCTAAGAGCCAGAACCTTCCCGGTAGTACTGGGATTAACCATGCTCGCTTACGCAGTAAATGTTTTTTTATTTACCATGGGGCGTTTGCAAATCGGCTTTCCGGCCGTGA
>NZ_DCSO01000044.1:415-6715 GCF_002325665.1 Methylophaga sp. UBA1464 | reverse complement strand
GCTGGATACACCGATCCTTTACCACAAGCCCTGGTATTAACCGCTATCGTGATTGCCTTCGGTATGACCGCATTTCTTATCGTATTGGCATTAAAAGCCCGTAGCGAATTAGGCAATGATCATGTCGACGGGCTGCACCGATCCGACGATGAACTTAAAGCCACCAAGCACAACTCAGCAAAATCTGATTCTGAACGGAGTACATCATGAGTCCGTTTACTATTCTGCCGGTGTTATTACCATTGATTGGTGGCATCTTGCTGTTGATGGCACGTCCAGCCGGTATTCAGACACAACGCATTTTAAGCCTGATATTAATCAGCTTGCTGGTTGGCGTCAGTCTGGTCAGCTTTAAACTGGCAAGCACTGATGTCATGCAAGTGGTTTTACTCGGTAACTGGCAGGCGCCGTTTGGTATCGTCATTGTGCTGGATCGATTATCGGCAATGATGCTGCTACTGACCTCCCTACTGGCTTTAGCCGCATTATGGTATGCCATACGCACCGATACCGATAAGCAGGGACAGCATTTCCATGTTTTGTTCCAGTTACAGCTGTTCGGTCTGAACGGTGCGTTTATGACCGGCGACGTATTTAATCTGTTTGTCTTCTTCGAAGTATTACTGCTCGCCTCTTACGGTTTATTACTTCACGGCGGTGGACGTCTGCGTACCCGCGCCGGTCTGCATTATGTGGTCATCAATCTGGTGGGATCGACGCTGTTCCTGTTCGCTGTCGGTACGCTTTACGGCATTCTAGGCACGCTGAATATTGCCGATATGGCCATTGCGGTGCAAAACGTCTCTGCAGAAGATCAGGGCATTGTCGCCACAGCGGCCGTTTTACTTCTGGTCGTCTTCGGTATTAAAGCAGCGATGTTTCCACTTTATCTGTGGTTGCCCGGTGCCTATGCCTACACCTCAGCCCCGGTGGCTGCTTTGTTTGCCATCATGACCAAAGTCGGTTTGTATTCGATTATCCGTGTTCACGGGACTGTGTTTGGTGAAGCCGCTGGCGATTTAGCGTTTGTGCATATTCAATGGGTATTGTTACTGGGTTTAATCACCCTGACATTAGCCGCATTAGGTGTACTGGCAGCCAGAGCATTACGCCGTCAGGTCGCCTATTTGATATTAGCGTCGGTGGCGACGTTGATGATTGCTATCGGCATTAATAGCGAAGCCGCATTAACCGCAACATTCTATTATCTTATTCACTCGACTCTGCTCGGTGCAGCTATGTTTTTAATCGCCGACGTGATTCTGAGAGGACGCGGTATCTATGCCGATTCGTTTACCAAAGCCATTCCGGTTGATCGTCCAGTGTTAGTTGGTTCGGTGTTTATGCTGCTGGGGATTGCCTTAACCGGTATGCCACCGCTCTCAGGCTTTTTCGGTAAAGTGATGATTCTGAATTCCGCTCTGGCTCACCCCTGGTTTGCCGCTATTTTAAGTGTGGTATTGATTGGCGGATTAATCATGATCATCGCGGTATGTCGTTCAGGTTCTTTACTGTTTTACAGTGTGCAGAAGGATAAATCGCAACAGACTTCACCTTTGAATAAATCAGCGTTTATTGCTGTGGTGATGCTGATGCTGGTCAGCCCGTTAATGGTGATATTCGCTAAGCCATTGAACAATATGAGTGCTCAAATCGCTGCACAGTTGTACGATCAACAGGCTTATATTAATGCAGTATTAGACACGCTTTCTCATGGAGAAACCGGCAAATGATGTTTCGGCGCGTATTTCCCCATCCTTTACTCACCCTGATTTTATGGGCTATCTGGTTATTACTGAATAACAGCATGGATCCGGGTCATATTGTGCTGGGTGCTGCTCTGGCGATTTTTATACCCTGGTTGACGTCAAGTTACTGGCCGGAACAAATCATCATCCGTCATCCATGGATGTTGGTGCTTTATATTCTGAAAGTCCTGTATGAAATTCTGGTCGCTAACGCGGTGGTCGCTAAATTGATTCTCGGTCCGCAAAAAAGGCTTAACCCCGGCTTCCTGCACTATGAACTGCAATTAACCAGTCCGGTGGGCATCAGCCTGTTAGCCAATACTATTTCATTAACACCGGGCACAGTCAGTTGTGATCTCAGTAAAGATCGTCGGTATTTACTGATTCATGCTTTGCATATTGATGATGTAGCCGAGATCAAAGCTGAAATTCATCGAAAATTTGAGAAGCCATTGCTGGAGATATTTGTCGCATGCTGAATCTGGCCTTATCAATCGCATTTGTTATGGTCGCGATTGCGATCCTGCTGAGTTTTATCCGGCTGATTATCGGTCCCAGTGTGCCGGACAGAATCCTGGCGTTGGATACTTTGTATATCAATACCATTGCCCTGCTGATTCTGCTGGGAATTAACCTGCAGAGTGCCCTGTATTTTGAAGCAGCATTATTGATCGCTGTCATGGGTTTTATGGGAACGCTGGCGCTGAGCAAATATTTGCTGCGCGGCGACATAATGGAATAGAGACGATTATGCTTGAGTGGATATTAGCGATTTTGATTATAGTCGGGGCGTTTTTTACGCTGGTCGGTTCGATTGGTTTATTCAAACTACCTGATTTTTATATGCGCTTACATGGCCCGACCAAAGCCAGTACCCTGGGCGTTGGAGCGATTCTGATTGCCTCAGCGATTCATTTCAGTCTGAAAACAGATGGAGTCAGTCTGCATGAAATTCTGGTGACTTTATTCCTGTTTATCACTGCCCCGGTAAGTGCCCATCTGATGGCTAAAGCGGCCATTCATATTAAAGTCAAACAGGTGGAACGTACCCGCCAGCTTGAAGATTAACGTGTCGGAAATACGCAAGCCCCAAATCTGGGTCGATGCCGATGCCTGTCCGGTAGTGATTAAAGAAATTCTCTACCGCGCTGCCACCCGCACAGAGACTCACACCACTTTTATTGCCAATCACAGTTTACGTTTACCGCCCTCACCGTTTCTCAAATTCCAGCAAGTGCAATCCGGTTATGATGTAGCCGATAATGAAATTGTCGAACGTCTGATGAAAGGTGATTTGGTCATCACCGCAGATATTCCCCTCGCCGCCGAGGCGATTGAAAAAGGGGCCTTAGCCCTCAACCCCAGAGGCGAACTCTACACCACCGATACCATCAGTGCCCGCCTCACCATGCGTAACTTTATGGAAACCATGCGCAGCAGCGGCGAACAAATGGGTGGCCCGCCAGCCTTTAATCAACGCGACCGGCAGGCCTTTGGCAATCAGCTGGATAAGTGGTTACAGAAAGCCAGGCGTTGAGCTGAACCTGTTATGCAGTCTTGTCTATTGGGTTTATAATCCAAATTAAATCCGGTTTACCCATAGTCTTAATCACAGAGGCGCTAAAGGTAAAACACCATGAATAAATCCAAACGTTCTCAGACAAAGAATCTTAACGTCCCCATTGCCAGTACTGACGACAGCCAGATAATCCCTGAAAACTCAGTTGATGTCAGCAACAAATCAAGTGATGAAAATAATGACCCGTTTAAAGAACGTCGTGATTTGATTCTGACACATAAAGAAGCACAGGCTGCCAGCCCTGATGACATGGCTGCTTGCGGTGAAGAAGATATCGGTGCCGGGCTCGAGTTTCTAGTGACTAAAGACGATCACCATAAGTAACTGCCGCCCGGTTCAACCCATCCCTATTTTATCCCTCTTACTTTTTGCTCCCTATCCTTCCACAACGCATAAGCCACGATAACCCAACTCTTGAATCAGCTTACCGCAAAAGCTCGCTTGCGAGGTTTGACTTAAAGCAATAGAATGCTATTGATTCTCATTACCAAATAACATTCAGGAGCCTTTTGTGAGCAGTGCCCACTCTGTCAGCCACTTTAACGTGCAGGTGCTGTACAGCGAACATCATAACTGGCTGAAATCCTGGCTATATCAACGATTAGGTAACAGTGCAGAAGCCGCCGATCTGACCCAGGATACATTTCTTCGTCTGCTCGGTTTGCCTGCGTCACGTCACTTTTCCAGCAATGAACATGCTCGCAATTTTTTATGTGCTACCGCGAAAAATCTCTGTATTGATCTCTGGCGTCGAAAGGAAATTGAAAAAGCCTGGCACGATACGCTCTCAAGTTATCCCGAAGAAACAGCCCCATCAGCAGAACGCCAGGCGGCAGTGCTGGAAGCTCTGGAAGAAATTAACCTGATGTTAAGTGAGTTACCGACCAAAGCAGCCAAAGCCTTTCTGTTAGCCGTGGTCTGCCAGATGACGGATGCTGAAACAGCGATTCAATTGGGTGTTTCAGATCGCATGGTGCGTAAATACGTGGCAAAGGCCATGTTGGCCTGTCTGACATTACAGGCATCCCAAACCACCCGTGAGCTCATTTCCGAGCCACGTTTATATGGCTGAGCCCTCTCACAAAACACTTGAAGAGGCTGCTGAATGGTATGCCATACTTCGTGATGGCCAAGCCAGTGATGAACATAAGTCCAGTTGGCGTAAATGGCTTGATGCCAAGCCTGAGAATAAAAAGGCCTGGGGGTTCGTGGAAAAAATCAGCCACAATTTCGAAGCGTTGCAACAAACCCCGGATCCGCATGCCACCGCAGACAATCTATACAGTGCCAACCAACGACTACGCCAACGGCGGCGTCTTCTGAGTGGCATGATGAGTATTGCTGTCATTGGTTTTCTCGGCCAACTCAGCTGGAATAAAAAATGGCTCCCCAACAGCGTCATGGCTCTGGCGACTGATTATCACACAGGTGTCGGCCAACAGCGAAATATCACCCTGGCAGATGGCAGCCAAATCTGGCTGAACACGGCTACCGCGATCAATGTGGACTTCTCTGAACAGCAAAGACGTATTCAGTTACTTCATGGCGAGATCTATATTGAAACAGCAAAAGACCTCAACCGTTCCTTCATCGTGGACACAACGCATGGCCGGTTAACCGCTCTTGGCACACAATTTAATGTATTGAACCATCAGAAAGATATCGAACTCGCTGTCTATCAAGGTGCGGTATCCGTTCAGACTCATAATGATCAGCAAGCAAAACTTCAGCAGGGTGAAACAACCCGTTTCAGTACCCACCAGATTCAGCCAAAACAACCTGTCATCACAGCCCGACAAGCCTGGCGACAAGGTCTTTTAGTGGCTGAAGATATGACGCTGAAAGAGCTGATTGCCGAACTCAATCGTTATCAACACCGCTATATCAATATCTCTGATGAGATTGCTCAGCTGAAAGTCTATGGCAGTTTCCCGCTCAGTGATACGGATCGCGTACTGGTTATGCTGACCAGAGTTTTACCCATCCAGGTGCGTCAGGTTTTTCCAGGGTGGATTAAACTGGAACCAAGCCGAAGTTAAATTATAAATAAAATCAACATCTTGCAATTATTTCAATTATTTTTCAAATAATGGTTCCGGATTTGGACACCTCACCCGTTTCTATCTGTGTAAACACAAAAATAGATGAGGTAATACGAATGGTGAAACAACACCACCACAAACAACCAGCTAAAAACCGGCTCAAACCCCTGGCGCTTTCAATACATATTGTTGCTGTTTCCAGCATGGGGACACTGGGATGGCTTCCTGCTGCACAGGCAGAAACAAGTCAGGCTGCGGCTCAAGCCACGCAACAGTTTAATATCCCTGCCGGATCACTGAGTCAGGTACTGGCCCGTTTATCGGCACAGGCCGGCATCTATCTTGTCGGTGCATCAGAGTTAGCCAGTGGCAAAAGCAGTGAAGGTTTGCAAGGCACTTATACAGTTGAAAATGCCCTTGGCCGGATTCTCACCGACAGCGGTCTGGTGGCCGTAGCTCAGGGCGACAATAGTTACGCTTTGCAGGAAATCAATGAACAAGGTCAAAGTGTTACGTTATCTACGATGAAGGTTCAGGGGCTGGGAATGAATGGTTCTGCCGCCAATGCCTATCGGGTTGGCGATGTTTTCGCTGGTGCGCTGGGAAACCTGTCAAAGCAAAATACACCGTTTACCATTGAAACCTACTCTGAAGATTACATAGCCAATCTGCAGGCACGTTCACTGGGCGAGTTAACCAAATTTGATGCGGCTATCAGCTTATCAGGCAATAATCTGATCACAGAAAATAATGCTTTTTCCATTCGTGGTATCAGCCCGGATTTTGATACCGGACAGAAACTTGACGGAATGAATTTCCGCAGCCGTGCCAAAGACCTGCCGCTGGAACATCTTGAGCGGGTTGAGATCCTCAAAGGTGCCGGTGGTTTCCTTTATGGTTTCGCAGCGCCAGGCGGCATTATCAATTATGT
>NZ_DCSO01000044.1:0-271 GCF_002325665.1 Methylophaga sp. UBA1464 | reverse complement strand
AGGCCAGTGTATCCACCCAATTAATGGATAGTGGGTTGCTCATGGCCCATGGCGATATCGGTGGGCGTGTCGGTCCAGAGGATATGTTTGGTTATCGCGTCAATGTCGTTAAAGAAGGCGGTGACACCTATGTCGATGACGCTAAGGCCTATCGTAAATCGGCTTCTGTCGCAGTTGATTTACGTATCACACCGGATCTCACCTGGCAGGCAGATGCACTGGTATCTGAGCGTAAAAGCTATGGCGGCTATTTTTCTATTTCACCCAACTC
>NZ_DCSO01000112.1:8515-9739 GCF_002325665.1 Methylophaga sp. UBA1464 | reverse complement strand
CTAAAATACAAAACGCCCGATGCGGTGCATCGGGCGTTTTAATCGAAATAAGTGTCAACTTATTTCAGGACAAGACACTGAAAGTTTTAAAACTCAACAAATTACTGATGATACTGGACGCTTTCAGCATGTACGGCATCCACTAATGCAGCTACATGCTCCGGGTTAATCGTAGGGTGGATACCGTGCCCCAGATTAAATACATGGCCACTTCCATGACCATAGGCTTTCAGAATTTCTTTTACTTCCGTTTGTATGCGTTCAGGCTGAGCATATAACACACAGGGATCCATATTGCCCTGCAAGGCCACTTTATCGCCCACCTGATAGCGTGCCAATGAGATATCGGTCGTCCAGTCCAGGCCTAATGCGTCGGCCCCGACTTCGGCCATATGATTTAGCCATTGGCCACCCCCCTTTGTAAACATCGTTACCGGCACACGTCTTCCTTCATTTTCTTTGGTCAGGCCGCTGATGATCTGCTGCATATAGGCCAGCGAAAACTCTCTGTAATTTGGTCCACTTAATGCCCCACCCCAAGTATCAAATAACATTAAGGCCTGAGCACCTGCAGCGATTTGAGCATTTAAGTAAGCCGTTACTGACTTGGCAAGAACTGATAACAAATCATGCATCACTTGTGGCGTATCAAACATCATCGCTTTGATTTTAGCGAAATCCTTGCTCGAACCTCCCTCGACCATGTAGCACGCCAGTGTCCAGGGACTGCCACTAAAACCAATTAACGGCACCTTGCCATCAATTTCCCTACGGGTCATGCGAATGGCATCCATCACATACCCCAGACTATCCTCCATATCCGGTACGCTGAGATTGGCTACTTCTGCTGCGCTGCGTACTGTTTTGTGAAATTTTGGGCCTTCTCCGGTAACAAAATGCAGCCCCAGCCCCATAGCATCAGGAATAGTGAGAATGTCAGAAAAGATTATCGAAGCATCAAGATCAAAGCGACGCAGGGGCTGCAAGGTAACTTCACAGGCCAGTTCCGGCGTGGTACACAATGTCATAAAATTACCGGCCTTTTCGCGTACCTGCCGGTATTCAGGCAAGTAACGACCAGCCTGACGCATAATCCAAACCGGGGTTTTATCGACAGGTTGCTTTAATAAAGCACGAAGATAACGATCATTTTTTAATTCGGACACCGGACCACCTTTTTATTTATGGCAATTACTAGGGTTTGTTGATCTTTCATATCCACCA
>NZ_DCSO01000112.1:0-8290 GCF_002325665.1 Methylophaga sp. UBA1464 | reverse complement strand
TTTCAGCTCACAACAGAGGCGGATATGAAAGATAAACAAGCCCTAACTCAGAAACAAAATCGCACTGAGAGATCAGACTCAAGCGAGTATGACCAACTCAGTGCGATAAAATTGCCACGTGTTCAGATAAAACTGGAGAGTTAAACTTCCAGATATTCAAGAATACCTTCAGCTGCCTGTCGACCTTCCCAAACAGCAGTTACGACCAAATCAGAACCGCGCACCATATCACCACCAGCGAATATTTTCGGGTTAGTGGTTTGGTAAGCGCAGGCGCCTTCAGCGGGAGCAACAACACGGCCACCATCATCGATACTGACATTAAATTTTTCAAACCATGGCGCAGGGCTTGGACGGAAACCAAAGGCGATAACGACTGCATCCGCAGCGATAATTTCTTCACTGCCTTGTACTGGTTCAGGACGACGGCGTCCACGTTCATCAGGCTCACCTAGTGCTGTGGTGACGACTTTTACACCAGTGACTTTATTGCCATCGCCAATGATTTCAATCGGCTGACGGTTCCACATAAACTCAACGCCTTCTTCACGTGCATTGTTTACTTCGCGACGTGAACCCGGCATGTTTTCTTCATCACGACGATAGGCACAGATAACACTGGTCGCACCTTGACGAATAGCCGTACGATTACAATCCATTGCGGTGTCACCACCACCCAGAACAACGACTCGCTTACCTTCAAGCGATACATAGTTTTCTGATGGCAAGTCCAATAGTTTTTTATTATTGGCGACCAGATACGGCAAAGCTTCATGGACACCCGGTAATTCCTCACCCGGAAAGCCACCTTTCATATAGGTGTAGGTTCCCATACCGAGGAAAACAGCATCATATTCTTCCAGCAAGGCATCAAACTCGACATCTTTACCCACATCCGTATTCAGGCGGAATTCAACTCCCATACCTTCCAATACTTCACGACGACGTTTAACAACTTCTTTTTCCAGTTTGAATTCTGGTATACCAAATGTCAGCAGTCCACCGATTTCTGGATAGCGATCAAACACTACAGGCTTAACACCATTACGTACCAATACATCCGCAGCACCTAAACCGGCAGGTCCCGCACCAATCACCGCCACGCGCTTACCAGTATCCACCACATTGGATAAGTCCGGACGCCAGCCTTGTGACAAAGCAGTGTCGGTAATGTATTTCTCCACTGAGCCAATGGTGACTGCACCAAAACCGTCATTTAGGGTACAAGCACCTTCACATAACCGATCTTGTGGGCAAACACGACCACAGATTTCAGGCAACGTATTGGTTTGATGGGCCAATTCAGCAGCCTGTTCCAGATTGCCTTCACTGATAAGTTTCAGCCAGTTCGGAATATAGTTATGTACCGGGCACTTCCATTCACAATAAGGATTACCGCACTCTAAACAGCGGTCAGCCTGTTCTGCTGCCTGTGGCGCATCAAATTGCCCGTATATTTCGCCAAATTGCTGCTTGCGAACACTTGCATCCAGTTTTTTGGGGTCAACTCGACCTACATCTAAAAATTGAAACGTATTTTTTTTCATCGTTATATAGTTTTACCAGTTGTATCAGGCCGCTTTGGTGGCAATTTTTAATAAACCATCCAATGACGCTGCTTTGGGTTTGACCAGCCAGAACTCTTTAATCGCCTGTTCAAAACGATCCAGAATCTGGTGCGCCCAGACACTACCGGTTTCACGCACATGGTCTTCAATAAGGCCTTTTAGATGCAAAGCGGCTTCTGACATTTCGTCACCATCGATCCGCACCAATTCAACCAGCTCTTCGTTATAACGTTCCGCCAGAGTGTTATCCACATCCAGTACATAGGCCAGACCACCGGTCATGCCTGCACCAAAATTCAGCCCGGTCTCGCCCAGCACAACAACAACGCCGCCAGTCATGTATTCACATCCATGGTCGCCAACACCTTCAACCACAGCAATCGCTCCGGAATTACGCACGGCAAACCGTTCACCGGCTTTACCGGCAGCATAAAGCTCTCCGCCAGTAGCGCCGTACAAACAAGTGTTACCGATAATGCTGGCATTTTGCGTTTCAAAGTCGCTTTCAGGTGACGGATAGATAGTTAGCTTGCCTGCGGCCATGCCTTTACCGACATAATCGTTGGCATCACCTTCAAGGCGCATTTCCAGACCACCCGCATTGAACACACCAAAGCTTTGTCCGGCAGACCCGGTCAGATGAAGGCGTATCGGTTTATCAATCATGCCGTAATTACCATAAAGTTTGGCAATTTCACCGGATAACCGCGCACCAATCGAACGATTAATATTACGAATACTGTAACTGAATTCACCACCCGTTTTGTTCACTATGGTGTCTTTAATATCCAACACCATCTGCTCAGCCAATTCACCTTTATCATAAGGCTCATTTTTCGGCTCAAGGCAGAATTGCGGTTTATCTTCAGGAACACCTGCGTTCGACAATAAAGGTTGCAAATCCAGGCCACGCTGTTTGGCAGTGGTACCCGGCAAGACCTCAAGCAAATCGGTACGACCAATCAAGTCCTGCAGACTGCGCACGCCCAGTTTAGCCAACCACTCCCGGGTTTCACGAGCTACAAACTGGAAGTAGTTCATTACCATTTGTGGTAAACCGATAAAGTGCTGTGTGCGCAGCTTTTCATTCTGCGTTGCAACACCGGTCGCACAATTATTCAAATGACAGATTCGCAGATATTTACAACCTAAGGCGACCATTGGTCCGGTACCGAAACCAAAACTTTCCGCGCCGAGAATGGCTGCTTTGATGACATCCAACCCTGTTTTCAGGCCACCGTCTGTTTGCAGACGTACTTTGTCACGTAAGTCATTGGCACGCAGAGTCTGATGCGCTTCGCTTAAACCGAGCTCCCAAGGACCACCGGCATATTTCACCGAAGTTAACGGGCTCGCGCCGGTACCACCGTCATAACCGGAAATGGTAATCAAATCTGCATAAGCTTTTGCCACACCGGCAGCAACCGTGCCAACACCCGCCTGAGAAACCAGCTTCACAGAGACCAGCGCATCTGGATTAACCTGTTTCAAATCGAATATCAGCTGAGCCAAATCTTCAATCGAATAGATATCATGATGCGGCGGTGGAGAGATCAATGTTACGCCTGGCACTGAATGGCGCAGCGTAGCGATCATCTGATTAACTTTGCCACCCGGTAACTGCCCCCCCTCGCCTGGTTTAGCACCTTGAGCAATTTTGATCTGTAAAACTTCGGCATTAACCAAATAATGCGGTGTTACCCCAAAACGGCCTGAGGCAATCTGTTTGATTTTGGAAACACGCTCGTTACCAAAACGATCCGGATCTTCACCACCTTCCCCCGAATTGGAACGACCGCCTAAACGGTTCATCGCAATGGCTAAAGCTTCATGCGCTTCAGGCGATAAAGCGCCTAAAGACATACCAGCACTGTCAAAACGTTTCAGAATCGCGCCGGTATCTTCAACTTCTTCAATATCTAATGCCGTATCGGCTAGCTTGACATCCAACAAGTCGCGCAACACCATCGCCGGCCGTTCGTTAACTAACGCAGCATAGGTTTGATAGTCATCGTAACTGCCACCCTGAACAGCTTTCTGTAATGTGCCAATAACATCTGGGTTATAAGCATGATATTCACCGCCATGGATGAATTTCAGCAGGCCACCCTGGTCACGTTTTTTACGTTGATTCCAGGCCAGTTTAGCCAATTGCAACTGATCTGCATGTAATGCTTGAAAATCCGCTCCATTTACCCGACTGGTAGTAGCAGTGAAACACTTATCCACAACCACATCATTCAAGCCAACGATTTCAAACAATTGCGCTCCGCGATAGCTGGCAATGGTTGATATACCCATTTTAGAGGTGATTTTGAACAGCCCTTTGTTAATACCTTTACGGTACAGACGGCAAAGTTCGGCATGTTCAACGTTTTGGATTTCCTTGGTGGCACGCAGATCCTGCAGGCAGGCATAAGCAAGATAGGGATAAATCGCTGTAGCACCATAGCCGAGTAACACACCGAAATGATGTGGATCACGGGCTGTCGCGGTTTCTACAATGATATTTGCATCACAACGCAAACCGGCTTTAATCAGATGCTGATGCACCGCACCAGTTGCCAGTAGGGCATGTACCGGTAATGTGTCTTTGGAAATATCCCGATCGCTGAGGATCACTACCACATTGCCGTTACGCACCGCATTTTCTGCGTCAGCACAAATCGCATCAATCGCTTTTTCCAGGCCGATTTCCGGCTGGTAATTCAACGAGATACGATAAGATTTATATTCCGGGTCGTTATCACCCAGTCTGAGGATATGATTAAACAGTTTCTCGGTCAGTACCGGAGAATCCAGTACAACACGCTGTGCGTGATCTTCACCTTCTTCAAACAGATTACGTTCCTGACCAATACAGGTCTCAAGCGACATAACAATGTTTTCACGCAATGGATCAATAGGTGGATTGGTGACCTGCGCGAACTGTTGACGGAAATAGTCATATAACGAACGGGCTTTTTGTGACATGACGGCAAACGGGCTATCGTCACCCATTGAACCGACTGCTTCCTGACCCAGCTCACCTAAAACACGAATGACCTGATCACGCTCTTCAAAGCTGACACCGAACATTTTTTCAAACACTTCAAGTTCATCGCCCTGAATCTCAGGCAATGTGTGTTGATCATCGTCCTGGGTATCCTGCAAACGTTGCAGATTATTATCCAGCCATTCACGATACGGCTGAGCGGTTTTCAGCATTTCGTTGATATCTTCCGGCATCAACAATTCACCAGTCTGAGTATCAACCGCCAGCATCTGGCCTGGTTTCAGACGGCCTTTCGCCACAACATCTTCCGGTTGATAGTTGTAAACACCAACTTCAGACGCCAGCGTAATATGACGGTCTTTGGTTATCACATAACGTGCTGGACGCAAGCCATTGCGATCCAATGTACATGCGGCATAACGACCATCAGTGATAACCACACCGGCAGGACCATCCCATGGCTCCATGTGCATGGAATTAAAATCATAGAAGGCTTTCAGATCGGCATCCATAGTTGGATCGTTCTGCCATGCAGGTGGGATAAGTAAACGCATGGCACGGAACATACTGACACCACCCGCCAATAAGGCTTCCAGCATATTATCCATGCTGGATGAATCCGATCCGGTTGTTCCAACTAAAGGTCGGATGTCTTCCATGTTTTCAATAAGTGAGGTCGCAAATTTTGCGCCACGAGCCAAGGCCCAGTTACGGTTACCCTGAACGGTATTGATTTCACCATTGTGTGCCAGATAACGGAAAGGCTGAGCCAAACGCCATTGCGGCCAGGTATTGGTAGAAAAACGTTGATGGAATACGCATATAGCCGTTTCCATACGCTCATCGCTGAGATCTTTATAGAAAACCGGCAGATAGGACGGCATCACCAGACCTTTATAAGAAACCACTTGTGATGACAGGCTGGGGATATAGAAGTCTTTATCGTCAGTGATGGCTTTTTCAGCTTTACGGCGTGCAATGTAGAGATTGCGTTCAAATGTGGCGTCATCCATAGACTCGCCAGCATTCACAAATACATGGCGCATCTTCGGCAGCAAACGCAAAGCCTCGTCACCACAAGCCGTTTCGGCATCGACCGGCACTTCACGCCAGCCTATGACTTGCAGACCCTGTTCGGTGAGCTTTTCGGTAACAGCATCCTGCGCTAACTGTGCTTTATTGTCGTCCTGTGACAGAAAAACCATACCGACCGCATAGCGTTGCGCCAGCGAAAAACCGAGTTCTTCCGCAATAGCTTTAAAGAAGCTGTCTGGTTTTTTAAGCAATAAACCACAACCGTCACCGGTCTTGCCATCCGCACCAATTGCGCCCCGATGGGTCAGGTTGCCCAGCGCTTCAATGGCTGTTTTAATAAGCCAATGACTGGGTTTACCATCCATCTGAGCAATCAGTCCGAATCCGCAGTTATCGCGCTCAAATTCAGGTCTGTAGAGACCTTGTGTTAGTTCTGTTGGCTGACTCACGTCACATACCTTCATCGTTTGTTAGCGCCGTCGCAGCTCCATTCCGGTGGTAAAACCGGCACAGCTATGTCTAAACTGAGGAGCGTCGCACAAAAACACGGCAGAAAGGATCACCTAGTATAACGATTGATCCGACACCATTCAATTCTAGCTGCTTTTTTTAGACAGCAACTAACTGCAGTAAATTTTCCTATTTTCAATAAAATAGCTAAAATGCACTGCTTTTCTGACAATACAATCGGACTAACAATGGACAAACCACTGGTCGGCGTAGTGATGGGTAGTAATAGTGACTGGCCTGTCATGCAAAAAGCCGTGGAACAACTTGATGCTTTTGGCATTGCCTACGAAACCCAAGTTGTTTCTGCTCACCGTACACCCGATCTACTCACCGAATACGCCAAAACCGCCGAATCACGTGGGCTAAGTTGCATTATTGCTGGGGCCGGTGGGGCCGCGCATCTACCCGGCATGCTCGCAGCGAACACCTTAGTTCCGGTTCTTGGTGTTCCGGTTCCATCGCGTTATCTAAAAGGTCAGGACTCTCTATTATCAATTGTTCAAATGCCTAAAGGTATACCTGTTGCCACATTTGCAATTGGCGAAGCTGGTGCCGCTAATGCTGCATTATTCGCTATTGCCCAGTTAGCAATTCACGATAAGAAGTTGGCGGCTAAATTAGAACAATTTCGTAAAGACCAGTACCAGGCTGTCTTGGATATGACACTTCCACCACTAGCATAAAACTGAGGATGTAATGATTTTACCAGGAGCAACATTAGGAATGCTGGGTGGCGGTCAATTAGGCCGCATGTTTACGACTGCAGCACAAACCATGGGCTACAAAGTTATTGTGTTGGATCCCGATAAGAACAGTCCTGCAGGAATTATTGCCGACGAGCATATTTGTGCTGCCTACACAGATGACTCCGCCCTGGCTGAGCTTGCGCAACGTTGCGCTGCAATTACAACCGAATTTGAAAATATTCCTGCCAGCACATTAGCCTTTCTGGAACAACGCACCGTTGTCCATCCCTCCTCAACCGCCCTGGCCAGTACGCAAAACCGTAATGTTGAAAAGAGCTTTATTCGTGCCCAGGGCATTGCCACCGTGCCGTTTGTCAGTATTAACAGCACTGATGATATTGCCAGCATCGGTGACCAGATCAACTTCCCGGCGATCCTGAAAGTCGCAACCTTTGGCTATGACGGTAAAGGTCAGATTGTTTGTGAAGATTTACAGGCTGTCCATAAGGCTTTCGAGGCCTTAGGCCAAAAAGAATGCGTTCTGGAGCAACGAATCGATTTGGAACGTGAAATATCCGTTGTGCTGGCGCGTAGTCAGGACGGGCAGATCAGCGCTTTTCCAGTAGCTGAAAATGTGCATATCAATGGTATTTTGCACTCGACTACCGTGCCAAGTATTGCGGCAGAATCACTTCAGCAAACGGCGATTGAAATGGCCAGTACAATTGCTGAAGGCCTTCGTTATGTTGGCACCATGGCAGTTGAATTTTTTGTCTCCAAACAAGGGGATATCATTGCCAATGAAATTGCACCACGGCCGCATAATTCCGGACATTACACACTGGATGCCTGTCGCACATCTCAATTCGAACAACAAGTTCGGATGCTTTGCGGGCTTACTGCCGGAAATGCGGAATTAATTTCGCCGGTAGTGATGATTAATTTGCTAGGTGATGTTTGGGGCAATAGCCAGCCACACTGGGATAAACTGCTTGCTCAGCCTGATATAAAGCTGCATCTTTACGGAAAAAAAGAAGCACGCGCTGGTCGGAAAATGGGTCACTTTAATGTGCTTTCTGCCGACGCGTCCCAGGCAATGGAGCTGGCCAGTCAAACTTTTGAAGCCATTAAAGCTGATTAATGCATAACATAACCATTACCTACTGCACACAATGTCGCTGGATGTTGCGGGCCGCCTGGATGGCCCAGGAACTGCTCAGCACTTTTGACGGTGAGATTGCAGAATTAACGCTTAAACCGGCTACCGGTGGCGTTTTTGAAGTAACGGCAGATAATGCGTTGGTCTGGTCAAGAAAACAGGAAGGCCGCTTTCCTGATATTACCGAACTAAAACAACGTGTTCGTGATGTCATTGCTCCGGAACAGGATTTAGGTCATTCTGATAGAAAAAAGTAATAACCGGGTTTGAATGAATAAAAAAAGGGACGTTTTCACGTCCCTTTTTTATTTTTATGACCCGTCCTAAATAAGGTTGA
>NZ_DCSO01000006.1:26025-26689 GCF_002325665.1 Methylophaga sp. UBA1464 | reverse complement strand
AAAGAGTACGAGATGGAAGTGGTGCGTGACAAAAAAGATAACGCCATCATTATCTGTTCTATTGAAAACCTGGATGCAATGGGGGTTCACACCGGTGATTCAATCACCGTGGCTCCGGCACAAACATTGACCGACAAAGAATACCAAATCATGCGTAACGCTTCGCTGGCCGTTCTGCGTGAAATTGGCGTGGAAACCGGTGGTTCGAACGTTCAGTTTGCAGTGAATCCGGAAACCGGGCGTTTGATTATTATCGAAATGAATCCGCGGGTTTCACGCTCTTCTGCATTGGCTTCCAAAGCAACCGGTTTTCCGATTGCCAAAGTGGCTGCCAAGCTGGCGGTCGGCTATACCCTGGACGAATTGCAAAACGACATTACCGGTGGTGCAACGCCTGCGTCGTTTGAACCGACAATTGATTACGTGGTGACCAAGATCCCACGTTTTACCTTTGAAAAATTCCCATTGGCAGATAATCGTCTGAGCACACAGATGAAATCTGTCGGTGAAGTTATGGCGATTGGCCGAAACTTCCAGGAATCCCTGCAAAAAGCGTTACGCGGTCTGGAGACGGATCGGGATGGCTTTAACGAAATTCTGGATCTGAAAGCGGAAAATGCCGCTGAAGTGTTACGTCGTGAGTTAAGCCTGCCGGGTTCGGATC
>NZ_DCSO01000006.1:25171-25890 GCF_002325665.1 Methylophaga sp. UBA1464 | reverse complement strand
TTCGGATCGTCTCTGGTATGTCGGTGATGCGTTCCGTTATGGGATGAGCTTTGATGAAGTTCAGCAACTGACACATATCGATCCATGGTTTCTGATTCAGATTCAGGAGCTGGTGGAAATTGAAAATCAGCTTAAAGAACGTTCATTGAACGATATCGATGAAGTGGAAATGCGTGCGCTGAAACGTAAAGGTTTTGCGGATTCACGACTGGCCAAATTGCTGCATAAAACCGAAAAACAATTCCGCAGCCATCGTCATGCGATGGGCGTACGGCCCGTCTACAAACGTGTTGATACCTGTGCGGCAGAGTTCTCAACATCTACGGCGTATATGTACTCATCTTATGATGAAGAGTGCGAAGCCAATCCGAGCGATCGTGACAAGATTATGATTTTGGGGGGCGGACCAAATCGTATCGGTCAGGGGATTGAGTTTGACTATTGCTGTGTTCATGCGGCGCTTGCACTTCGCGATGATGGTTATGAAACCATTATGGTCAACTGTAATCCGGAAACCGTTTCCACCGATTACGACACATCAGATCGTCTGTATTTTGAATCGCTGACGCTGGAAGATGTGCTGGAAATTGTTGCACTGGAAAAACCTAAAGGTGTGATTGTGCAATTTGGCGGGCAAACACCATTAAAACTGGCTCGTGCTCTGGAAGCGGCAGGTGTGCCGATTATTGGTACGTCTCCGGATGCGATTGACCATGCGG
>NZ_DCSO01000006.1:10548-25106 GCF_002325665.1 Methylophaga sp. UBA1464 | reverse complement strand
TGCGATTGACCATGCGGAAGATCGCGAACGTTTCCAGCAAATGGTCGAAAAACTTGGTTTGCTGCAGCCGCCAAATCGTTTGGCGCATTCAGTCGATACTGCTGTTTCACTGGCTGCCGAGATTGGTTATCCACTCGTGGTTCGTCCTTCATATGTTTTGGGCGGCCGTGCGATGGAAATTGTTTACAACGAAGAAGAACTGCAACGTTACATGCAGACCGCTGTATCGGTTTCCAACGATTCTCCGGTATTGCTGGATCGTTTCCTGGATGATGCGATTGAAGTTGATGTGGATGCGATATGTGACGGTAAGGAAGTGCTTATCGGCGGCATTATGGAGCATATTGAACAGGCTGGTGTGCATTCAGGCGACTCTGCCTGCGCGTTACCACCATTCAGCCTGAGCCAGGAAATCATGGACCAGTTACGGGTTCAGGTAAAACAAATGGCGCTTGAGCTTGGTGTAGTTGGTTTAATGAATACGCAGTTTGCTATACAGGGCGACCGTATCTTTATACTGGAAGTGAATCCACGTGCATCACGTACCGTGCCCTATGTGTCAAAATCCATCGGTGTGCCTTTGGCGAAAGTGGCTGCACGTTGCATGGCGGGCATGAGTCTGGCAGAGCAGGGTGTTACTGAAGAGGTGATTCCGTCTTATTATTCTGTCAAAGAAGCCGTTTTCCCATTCATTAAATTCCAGGGTGTTGACCCGATTCTGGGGCCGGAAATGAAATCCACTGGTGAAGTCATGGGCGTTGGACGGACCTTTGGCGAAGCCTTTGCCAAATCACAGCTGGCGGCTTCTGTCAGCCTGCCAGTGGGTGGTAAAGCCTTTATCTCGGTTCGCGACGCAGACAAACAGGCGGTTATCAAGATTGCCAAAGATTTGTTAGGCTTAGGCTTTTCGTTGCTGGCGACTCGTGGAACACAGCAAACGTTGATGGAGGCTGACGTGCCTTGCGAACGAGTGAAGAAAGTCGCAGAGGGTCAACCGCATATCGTGGATATGATCAAAAACGATGAAATCGCTCTGATTGTGAACACAACTGAAGGTCGCCAGGCCGTAGCCGATTCCAGAGAGATCCGCCGCGCGGCATTGCAACATCAGGTGAATTACACCACGACTCTGGCTGCTGCTCGTGCCACGATTCTGGCCTTGCATTGTGAAGACAGCGTTTCAGTGAATCGTTTACAGTCATTACATGGAGAATTGATTTAATGGCCGTTCCAATTACCCAGCGTGGTGCCCAGGCACTGAAAGATGAACTACATGAACTGAAAACCATCAGGCGTCCAGCTATAGTCAATGCGATTTCTGAAGCGCGCGCTCATGGTGATTTAAAAGAAAATGCTGAATACCATGCCGCACGTGAGCAGCAAAGCTTCACAGAAGGTCGTATTCAGGAGTTGGAATCAACGTTGGCTGATTGTCAGGTAATTGATCCAACTGCCCTGCCAAAAGACGGTCGTGTTGTGTTTGGTGTGACAGTGGATTTGTTGAATATCGATACTGATGATGAAGTGCGTTATCAAATTGTCGGTGATTACGAGTCGGATATTAAATTGAACCGTATTTCCATTTCATCACCGATTGCCCGTGCTTTGATTGGTAAAGAAGTCGATGATATTGCAACCGTTCAGGCTCCTGGTGGGGCGATTGAATATGAAATTACCGGCATCCATTATCTGGATTAAATGTTGAACCTCTCTGAAACCATCGGCGAACGCCTGTTACTGACATTGTGGGTAGGTGCATTATGGTCTATTGGTTATCTGGCAGTTCCGCTTGCTTTTGTCAGCCTTGAAACACTGGTTGCTGCCGAATATGCCGCTAAACTGTTTTTTGCTGTCAATGTAATTGGTCTCATCAGTGGAACATTAATTTTACTCGGTAAACTGAGTATCCAGCGGGGCAGGGCGATACATTCATGGCGCTTCTGGGTATTGATTGTCATGCTGATGATTACATTGATATTCAGTATGTATATTCAACCTGAAATGGCCAGTATCAAAACCATCGATAATTGGCGTATGAATACAGAGCTTGCCGGGAGTTTCGAACGTCTGCATATGCTGAGTCAAAATTTGTATCTGATGTTAAGCATTGCCGGTTTGTTGCTGGTATTGAGTACCGATAAACAACATACTGCACGGCAGACCTGATATGGCGCGAAGTAAATCCAGTCATAATTGGCTTAGAGAACATTTTGACGATCCTTATGTCAAAAAAGCTCAGCAGAAAGGTTATCGTTCCAGAGCGACGTTTAAGCTGGAAGAAATCGATCAGAAAGATAAGTTAATCCGTCATGGCATGTCGGTTGTCGATTTGGGTTCTGCTCCCGGTGGATGGTCTGATTATGCTTTGCATCGTGTCGGTGACAAAGGTAAAGTCATTGCATTGGATATTTTGCCAATGACGCCACTGAGCGGAGTGCATTTCATTGAAGGTGATTTTCGTGAAGACCATGTACTGGATCAGTTGAATGAAGTATTGGCCGGACAATCGATAGACCTTGTATTATCGGATATGGCCCCCAATATGACAGGTGTGGATGCGATAGATCAGCCAGGCAGTATGCATCTGGTTGAGTTGGCCTTGGATTTTGCAATTAATAACTTAAGTAAACAGGGCGATTTTCTGGTCAAAGTTTTTCAGGGTGAAGGCTTTGATGATTTTTTGAAGTCCATGCGTACTCACTTTACTAAAGTGACTACCCGTAAACCAGATGCCTCACGCGCACGGAGCCGTGAAGTATATCTACTCGGACGTGGATTGAAATGACAGTAAAAAGACTAACGTTACTAGGGGTAACAAACATTGAGTGACATGATGAAAAACATTGTTTTATGGGTCGTCATCGCGATGGTATTGATGTCGGTATTTAACAATTTCGGTCCGCAACAAACTAAGCAGAGCGAAATGGATTATTCGACATTTATCAGTAATGTGAAAAACGGTGCGGTCTCCAGTGTCGATATTCAGGGACGCACCATAACCGGTAAATTAACTGATGGAAGCCAATTTACCACCTTCAGTCCTGAATATGATCCCGGTCTAATTGGCGATCTGCTGGATAACGGTGTTGCTATCAAAGCAGAGCCAGTCGAAAAAACTGGACTGTTGATGCAGATCTTCATTTCCTGGTTCCCGATGCTTTTACTGATAGCCGTGTGGATTTTCTTTATGCGTCAGATGCAGGGCGGTGGTGGCAAAAACCCTATGTCATTTGGTAAAAGCAAAGCCCGTATGCTCAATGAAGATCAGGTTAAAGTGACCTTCAAAGATGTTGCTGGTGTTGAAGAAGCCAAAGAAGAAGTACATGAGTTAGTCGATTTCCTGCGTGATCCTGGTAAATTCCAGAAGCTGGGTGGTCGTATTCCTCGCGGTATTTTGATGGTGGGTTCACCAGGTACGGGTAAAACTCTGCTGGCTAAAGCCATTGCCGGTGAAGCAAAAGTGCCTTTCTTTACCATTTCAGGTTCTGATTTCGTCGAAATGTTTGTGGGTGTTGGTGCATCACGCGTTCGTGATATGTTCGAACAAGCCAAGAAACATGCTCCCTGCATCATCTTTATTGATGAGATTGATGCGGTTGGTCGGCATCGTGGTGCCGGTTTAGGTGGCGGTAACGATGAACGTGAACAAACCCTGAATCAGTTACTGGTTGAGATGGATGGTTTTGAAGGTAATGAAGGTGTCATTATTATTGCCGCAACTAACCGTCCTGACGTATTGGATCCGGCATTGTTACGTCCAGGTCGTTTTGACAGACAGGTAGTCGTGCCATTGCCTGATATTCGTGGCCGTGAACAGATCCTTAAAGTACATTTGGGTAAAGTACCCGCTGATGAAGATGTAAATCCAAGCGTCATCGCGCGTGGAACACCTGGCTTTTCCGGTGCGGATTTAGCCAATCTGGTCAACGAAGCCGCTTTATTTGCAGCACGCACCAATAAACGCCTGGTTTCCATGAACGATCTGGAACTGGCAAAAGACAAAATCATGATGGGTGCAGAGCGCCGTTCCATGGTCATGAGTGATAAAGAGAAAGAACTGACCGCATACCACGAAGCTGGCCACGCTATTGTTGGTCGTAGCGTTCCGGGTCATGATCCGGTCTATAAAGTCAGTATCATTCCACGTGGTCGAGCGTTAGGTGTCACCATGTTTCTGCCAACGGAAGATCGTTACAGCTATACCAAACAACAACTGGAAAGTCAGATATCCAGTTTGTATGGCGGTCGACTGGCTGAAGAAATGATTTTTGGTGCTGAAGCGGTGACTACAGGTGCGTCGAATGATATTCAACGCGCAACCGAGCTGGCACACAATATGGTTACCAAATGGGGACTTTCTGACAACATGGGACCTTTATCGTATGGTGAAGATGAAGGCGAGGTGTTCCTTGGTCGTAGTGTCACTCAGCACAAAGCCGTATCTGATTTAACAGCCAAGCAGATTGATGAAGATGTTCGTGCCTTGATTACCCGTAACTATGATCGGGCAAAAAATATTCTGACGGAAAATCTCGATAAATTGCATACCATGGCCAAACTATTGATCACTTATGAAACCATCGACAGTGATCAGATCGATGCCATTATGGAAGGCCGTGAACCAGGTGCACCAAAAGGCTGGGATGACAAATCATCAACGCCGCCACCATCGGCAAAACCTGATGAAGATGGCCCGGAACCGACGGGTAAACCTGCTGATCAATTAAACTGAGATAGTTAAACCATGATCATGGACTTTGCGGGAAAATCACTGGATTTGTCCGCCCCGCAGGTTATGGGCATCGTCAATGTAACGCCTGATTCCTTTTCGGATGGCGGGCGTTTTTTTTCTGCTGACAAAGCCCTGGAACAAGCCCGCAAGTTAGTTGCTGATGGCGCCACCATTATTGATATTGGTGGCGAATCGACTCGTCCCGGCTCTGAACCTGTTGGCATTGAAGAAGAAATCCACCGTGTTGTTCCTGCAATAGAAGCTATTCATGCTGAGCTTGATGTGGTTATTTCTATCGATACTATGAAAGCCGATGTCATGCGAGCTGCAGTAGCGGCCGGTGCAAGCCTGATAAATGATGTCAATGCGCTGCGTGGCGAAGGTGCGCTACAGGCCGCCGCGGACCTGGGAGTACCGATATGTTTGATGCATATGCAGGGCACACCTCAAACCATGCAACAACATCCCCACTATGTCGATGTGGTCAATGAAGTGAATAACTTTCTGTCTGAGCGGATTGCTGCCTGTGAAGCAGCGGGAATCTCGCGTTCAGGAATTATTCTGGACCCTGGATTTGGCTTTGGTAAAAATGCCCGCCATAATCTGCGCTTAATGAAACATTTATCGGTATTCACCGAATCGGACCTTCCGGTTTTGGTTGGTGTCTCTCGTAAATCCATTATCGGTGCTATGTTGAAGGTTTCGGTTGATGAACGCTTGGCTGGAAGTCTGGCTTTAGCCTCAATAGCGGTTTGGCAGGGTGCAAAAATTATTCGCAGTCATGATGTGCGTGAGACGCTACAGGCAATACGATTGTGTGAACATGTAATGCAGGTTAACGATTTTGATTGAACAAAAACGACGTTATTTTGGTACTGATGGCATCCGAGGCCGGGTGGGCGATGGTGCTATTACTCCGGATTTTGTATTAAAGCTCGGTTGGGCGGTGGGAAGGGTTCTCGCCAAAGAGCGAAATAGCAAAGTACTCATCGGTAAAGACACGCGTATTTCAGGCTATATGTTTGAATCAGCATTGCAGGCAGGGCTTTCAGCTGCCGGCGTAGACGTTTATCTGATGGGGCCGATGCCTACCCCGGCGGTGGCTTATTTAACCAGAACATTTCATGCCCAGGCCGGTATTGTGATCAGTGCGTCGCATAATCCTTATCATGACAACGGCATTAAGTTTTTTTCTGATCAGGGGACAAAATTACCGGACTCAGTAGAACTGGCAATTGAGGCGATGCTGGATCAACCTATTAAAACGGTGGATTCTGCTCATTTAGGCAAGGCACATCGGATAGCCGATGCGGCAGGTCGTTATATTGAGTTTTGCAAAAGTACTATCTCCACTGGCGTCGATTTATCGAATCTGAAGATTGTGGTGGACTGTGCTCACGGTGCCACTTATCACATTGCGCCAAATGTATTTCGTGAGTTGGGTGCCGAAGTTATTTTAATGGGGGCCGATCCGGACGGACTGAATATCAATCAGAATTGTGGCTCAACCGAACCACGCTTGTTACAAGCCAGTGTTTTAGAGCACAAGGCTGACCTAGGTATTGCCCTTGATGGTGATGGCGACCGTCTCATTATGGTTGACCATCAAGGTGAACTGGTGGATGGCGATGACATTCTGTTTATCATTGCACGTGGCAGACAGCGTATGGGATTGGGAAGAGGGCATGTCGTCGGCACCCAGATGTCGAATCTGGGGTTGCAACACGCACTTGAAAAACACGACATCACATTACATCGCGCCAATGTGGGTGATCGGTATGTCATGGAGAAGTTACAGCAGGTCGATGGCCTGATAGGTGGTGAAGCATCCGGACATATTATCTGTCTTGATAAAACCAGTACCGGAGATGGTATTGTGGCGGCATTACAGGTGCTGGCTGAAATCCAGCAGACTGGCAGCAGTTTGCATGAACTGCGTTCAGCGGTGATTAAATATCCGCAGCGACTGATAAATGTGCGGATTAATAAACTGGTGAATTTACAGGATTATCCGGAAATTCAAACAGCAGTAGAAAGTGTTGAGGCCGAGCTCGGTAATGAGGGCCGAGTGTTGTTGCGAGCCTCTGGTACCGAGCCGGTTATTCGGGTCATGGTCGAGGGACATGATGCGACACGCACAAACCAATTATCCAAGTCACTGGCAGAGCAGATTGAGACAATTCTGCAGGGATAATGCGGTAACGTTTCAGGCCAAAAAGATAACGGGCGATGACATTGCTTTATCAACGGCCAGTCGGTAACCTTTATGATTAATCCTTAAATAAGAGTAGGTGTCTGTGCGCAAACCGCTGGTCGCTGGTAACTGGAAAATGAACGGCTCTAGCGCAAGTAACAAACTGTTGCTTGATGCGATACTGGCGCAAAGAGACTCCTTTGCATCGGTTGATGTTGCCTTATTTCCACCCGCACTTTATGTACAACAGGTACAGTCTGCCTTAACGGGCACGGGCATGTATTGGGGCACTCAAAACGTCTCTCAGTTTGATTCCGGTGCTTATACGGGTGAAATCTCGGCGGCCATGTTGCGGGATTTTGGTTGTCAGTATGTCTTGATTGGTCATTCGGAACGACGTGGTTTATATGCCGAACTGAACCTGGATCAGGTATTTCTTGATCACATCATCGCAGAAAAATACGAGATGACGTTACGTCATGGGATCACCCCGATTATCTGTATAGGTGAAAGTCCTGAAGAACACTCAATGGGCCGCACAGAAGAGATGGTGGCACGGCTGATGGATATTGTGATTGCGCAACAAGGCGTCGAAATGTTGTCAAAAGCGGTACTGGCTTATGAACCTGTTTGGGCCATTGGTACCGGTAAGACAGCCAGCCCGGAATGGGCGCAGGATGTGCATTCTTTCATGCGTCAGCGAGTGGCAAAACATGATGCGAAAATTGCCGCATCGCTCAGAATACTTTACGGCGGCAGCGTAAAAGGTAATAATGCTGCCCCATTATTTGCCAAGCCGGATATTGACGGTGGATTAATCGGTGGCGGTTCACGTGATGCCGATGAATTTGTTCAAATCTGTCAGGCTGCAGCTCAAAATTAGGAAATTAAATGGATGCGTTGATTCTTGGGATTCACGTTGTGATCTCGCTATTGTTAGTAGGTTTGATTTTAATCCAGCACGGTAAAGGTGCGGATGCCGGCGCTGCTTTTGGCGGTGGCGGTGGCGGCGGTGCTTCTGCTAGTCTGTTTGGCAGTCAGGGTTCAGCTTCTTTTCTCAGCCGTAGCAGCGCGATTCTGGCGACAGTGTTTTTTATCACCAGCCTGACGCTGGCTTATCTGGCAGGTAACACCGATCGGGTACAAAGTGTTACGGATTCAGTGGTGATTGAACAACCGGTAGAAGAAAGCCCTGCGGATCTTCCAGAGTTTCCGTAAAATATCCCTCAGTTAATTGCCGTCGTGGTGAAATTGGTAGACACGCTATCTTGAGGGGGTAGTGCCTTAGGGTGTGCCGGTTCGACTCCGGCCGACGGCACCAATTTCGAAGCCAGGTATTTGTAAAGCAGATACTTGGCTTTTTTGTATCTGGCTGCTTTGGAACAAATTACCGTTTACAGAACTCATGGGCTTTTACCCGTTGGTTAACCGGTCTTGTTTTGATGTGGAAACATTCTCAGTGACATTTGGTCACAGGCGTTACGAATAATACAGAGAAGGGACTTTTATGCTTAAGCTGTTGTTTCAACACTATCAAAAATTATCTGCTGCATTGTTGGCCAGTGGGATGTTGGTTACTTCCGGAATGAGTTATGCCGACTGGGATCTTGACCAAACCGATTCGCAACTGCATTTCATGTCAGTCAAGTCAACTTCCATTGCCGAGCTACATACTTTTAAAACCATCACCGGCAGTTTGTCAGATAGTGGTAAAGCCGAACTTGTCATTGATTTGAATAGTGTCAATACCAACATTCCCATCCGTGATGAACGTATGCAGGCTATGCTGTTTGATACCGTTAACTTTCCGCTGGCAAAGTTAGCGGCAGATGTTGATATTATTGCTGTAAAAGCTCTCGAGACTGGACAGACAATCACTCAGGATGTTGAGCTAAAACTCGATTTGCATGGTCAAACACAGACATTTCCTGCGCAGTTACAGGTTACGGCACTGGAGTCGGGTAAATTGATGGTCGCCACGACGGCGCCTGTGGTGATCAAAGCGGAAGATTTTAATTTGGTTGAAGGCGTCAATGCATTGCGCGATGTGGCTGGTTTGCCGTCAATTACACTTGCCGTACCAGTGACTGCTACTCTGTTTTTTAATCCGTAACAGAGTAAGGTCTGTAGACTTTTATATCGACACGGCTCGAAAGCATTGTTTTAAAAATTACCGGCCGCTAAGAGCGCTGTCGATGTTTTTTCCACATACCAGCGATAAAGAATATTAAAGCAATCCAGATCAGGCCAAAGGTAATCAGTCTTTCCGGCGGATAGGCTTCTTTTAGTACAAATACACCAATAACAAATTGGATGCTAGGATTAATGTACATGATGAAGCCCACTACGGATAAGTCGACTCGACTGGCCGCCATGGCAAACAATACAAGCGGTAAGGCGGTGAGCAGACCGGAACCAATAAGTAGTAGAGTTAATTGGGCAGAGTCACCAAACGCCAGGTCATAATCAGAGTTGGCTGCCTGCCACAAAATCCAGGCTAAGGCTACAGGTGCTAACCATAAGGTTTCTATCGTCAGGCCATTTACGCCATCCACCGGATGTTTTTTTCGGATGAGCCCGTACAAGGCAAATGCCAGAGCCAGTGATAACCCCACCCAAGGCAAACTACCCAAGCTGAACCATTCCCATAAAACAGCAATGGTAGCCAGAACCCCGGCCCACGCCTGTAACGGATGTAATTGTTCCTTGAGCAACCATCTGGCCAATAGCAGACTCATTACCGGTGTAATGAAATAGCCGAGACTGGCTTCCAGTACTCGGTGTTGTGAAACAGCCCAGATAAATATCAGCCAGTTTATGGCAATCAGGCATGAGGATAATGCCAGCCACAACAGCAATTTTTTATCTGCAAAGGTCTTGATCAATTTGCGTCCACGGCCGAGTAATAATCCAACCAGAGTGGTGGCAAGCAAAGACCATAGGATTCGGTGCGACAATACTTCAACTGCTGAAACGCTGTTCAGATAACTGAAATAAAGCGGGAAGCTACCCCATATTACATAAGCAGCAATAGCGAATATCAGGCCATACATAAATTACTTTGCTTTGAAAAAGTGTTATCGGAATCCATTGTAAATTGGCCAGGGTCTTGCGGCCTTGCACACAGTAATACAATAGCTATGCAAAATGGACAGTTTACGTAATTATTTTATGTAAACGATTTTTTAAAGCATTATTGTGTCAAAAGTTCATATCGATGAAAGTACTGGTTGGAGTAAACAGGGAGGTCAGGTGATCAGAACAAGGCTTAACCAATTGCAAAACCGGCTGGTTCAGTTGCGAAAAGCCGGCTTTTTTGCACCGCTGAGGATAGCCTTGAGTTATGCCCTTTTTGCCACACTTTGGATAATTTTTTCTGATCAACTGATGCAACGCATAACCGATGATAGCCAGTTGTTGTCTCGATTACAGACTTATAAAGGTTTGTTTTTTGTGACTATTACCGCCTTTCTGGTCTGGCTGTTGATACAACGTTTGTGGCTGTCGCAAAGCAAACTTATCGATGCTTTGCAGGATAGTCAGTCAAAGTTGTGCGTTATTTTCGATAATGTGCCGTGTGGTATTCAGGAATGTGATCTGCAGGGACGTGTAACTTTCAGTAATCAGGCACACCATCAGATCCTTGGCATTCAACCTGATAAGCTGATTGGACGATATATATGGGATTATCAACCCGATGAAAATGCCAAACAACAATTTAAACGTATATTTAATGATCTGGTCACGAATCAACCCAAGCCAGAGCTGTTAGTCACCATCAATCTTGCAGCTGATGGCCAGCAAAAAATCCTGGAATATAACTGGGATTATATCTATGACGATAAAGATGAGTTAGTGGGGCTTATTGCCGTCATATCTGACATTACGATGCGCCAGCAGCAGGAAGAAAGAATACTTCGTCTGGCGCATTACGATACGTTAACTGGCCTGCCAAATCGTTTCCTGTCCATGGATCGTTTAGCTCAATTATTGGAACTGGCTCGCCACAATAATGATCTGGTGGGGGTTTTATGTCTGGATTTGGATGATTTTAAAAAAATCAATGAATCAATGGGACATGAAGCTGGAGACGCCTTACTGATACAGATTGCACAGCGTATTCAATCACATATTCGTCATCGCGATATTCTCGGTCGGCTTGGTGGTGATGAATTTATCGTGTTACTGGCAGATATGCATTCTACGGAAGAGATTACGCCCATTCTGGAAAATCTGGTCCGACAATTCCGCCAGCCATTTATGATTGATGAACAGACAATAACACTGACCTTAAGCATCGGTGTGGCTACCTATCCTTTAGATGGCCATCATGCTTCACAATTGCTGCGACAGGCCGATACTGCTATGTTTTATGCCAAAAGCAGTGGCCGAAACACTTTCGTAAATTATACCGAATCGATGAACCGTGATGCGGCGCGAAAATTGCTCATAGAACAGTACATGTACGGGGCATTGGAGCGGGGTGAGTTTTATCTTCTCTATCAGCCGCAAATTGAATTGGCAACCGGCAAAATGACGGGGGCAGAGGCTTTATTACGTTGGCAAAATGAACAATTGGGACCTATTGGTCCGGATGAATTTATCCCGGTAGCGGAGCAGACGGGATTGATTGTTCCCATTGGTGAGTTTGTGATGCAGTCGGCGATAAAAAAGACTGCCGAATGGCAAAAACATCAGATGGGTTTCCGGATGGCTATCAATCTTTCTCCCTGCCAGTTTCGTGATCCGGGATTATTGGGGTTTGTTGAACAGCAATTACAGAAATACCCAGTTCATCCTCATACACTGGAACTGGAAATTACCGAAGGTGTGTTATTAAGCGGATACCTGATGACCGATGAGTTATTCAAGTCGTTTACGGCAATGGGCATTGATATGGCGATGGATGATTTTGGTACTGGCTACTCTTCACTCAGTTATCTTCGAAGCTATCCGTTTGCCATTGTAAAAATTGATCGTAGTTTTATTAACGATATGACTACTGATTCAGCGGATCGGGAACTGGTTAATGCCAGCATAGCCATGGCACATGGACTCGGTTTGAAAGTGGTGGCTGAAGGCGTGGAAACAGAAGAGCAGGCCATATCACTCAAGGCAATGAAATGTGATTACGTACAAGGTTATTATTACAGTAAACCCGTTCATCCTGACCAATTACTGTTGAAGCTCGTCGGGTAATCTGTAATAAACGATCTAAATACGCGCTTCAAATGCTGCACGTTAATGTGTACTATCGGGAGTTGATCAAATAAGTTTGAATGAACAAAAACAATAATAACTATCAGGTGTCACAAAGACACTAAATCTCGAGAGAGTGGAAGGGCGACATGTTAGAGGGATACCTCCCCATTTTGTTGTTTATCATTATCGGCATCGGCTTTGGTGTAATGCCGCTGATCGCAGGTTTTATTATCGGGCCGCAGCGGCCTGATGCCGAAAAACGCTCCAGCTATGAATGTGGTTTTGAACCTTTCGAAGACACGCATGGCAAATTTGATGTGCGTTATTATCTGGTCGCCATCCTGTTCATCATTTTCGATTTGGAAATAGCCTTTTTATTCCCCTGGGCCATTGTGCTTGATGAAATCGGGGTGTTTGGTTTGCTGGCCATGTTCCTGTTTCTGGGCATTCTGGTGGTGGGCTTTATCTATGAATGGAAGAAAGGAGCCCTGGAATGGGAATAGAAGGCGTTCTCCACGAAGGGATTGTGACCACCTCGGCAGATAAGTTGATCAACTGGGCGAGAACAGGCTCCTTGTGGCCGATGACCTTTGGTCTGGCCTGTTGTGCTGTTGAAATGATGCATGCCGGGGCTTCACGTTATGATCTGGATCGTTTCGGTGTGGTGTTTCGACCCAGTCCGCGTCAGTCAGATGTGATGATTGTCGCCGGTACGCTGGTCAACAAAATGGCACCGGCACTGCGTAAAGTCTATGACCAGATGTCAGAGCCACGCTGGGTCATTTCAATGGGCTCCTGTGCCAATGGTGGGGGCTACTATCATTATTCCTATTCGGTGGTTCGTGGATGTGATCGCATTGTGCCGGTGGATATTTATGTGCCGGGTTGTCCACCAACGGCTGAGGCCTTGCTCTATGGCATTATTCAGTTACAGAAAAAAATTCAGCGAACCAATACCATCGCTAAAAGCGTGCAGGCATAAGGTTGTTGCATGGAATCGCTTAAACATAAACTGGAACAGCATTTTGCCAATCAACTGGTGGAATGTGAGTTTAATCGTGGCGAAGTGACGATTCATGTTGAGGCGGAGCAGATTATTCCGGTATGTACAGCTTTGCGCGATGAGTTTGCCTTTACTCAGTTAATTGATTTATGCGGAGTGGATTATTCGGCTTACGGTAATAGTGGCTGGGAAACCAAACAGGCGACTGAACATGGTTTTAGCCGGGCTCGTGAAGCATTTTCGCAGATTGATAATGTTGACGAGGGCTTTCGTTATGCCGTGGTTTATCACCTGCTGTCCGTAAAATACAATAATCGACTGCGTCTGAAAGTGGATTTAATTGCTGAAACTCCGATTATCGATTCGGTGACCAGTATCTGGTATTCAGCAGACTGGTATGAACGCGAAGCTTTTGATTTATTCGGTATCCTGTTTAAAGGCCACCATGATTTACGACGCATTCTGACCGACTACGGTTTTGTGGGACATCCGTTCCGCAAGGATTTTCCATTGATTGGTAATGTGGAAATGCGTTATGACGCTGAGCAGAAACGGGTGATATATGAATCCGTCAGTATCGAGCCTCGAACGCTGGTGCCACGGGTGATTCGAGATGATAACCGGTATCTGCAACCTCATAATGAGGTCAAGAAATAATGGCTGAAATTAAAAATTACACCCTGAATTTTGGTCCACAACATCCGGCGGCACATGGTGTATTACGGCTGATTCTGGAAATGGACGGCGAAGTGATTGTGCACGCTGATCCACATATCGGTTTATTGCATCGCGGTACGGAGAAACTGGCCGAATCCAAACCCTATAACCAGAGCATCGGCTATATGGATCGGCTGGATTATGTGTCGATGATGTGTAATGAACATGCTTATGTCATGGCTATCGAAAAACTGTTAGGGATTGAACCTCCAGTCCGGGCACAGTACATCCGGGTCTTGTTTGATGAAATGACCCGGGTGTTGAATCATTTGATGTGGCTGGGAGCACATGGTCTGGATATCGGTGCCATGACTGTATTCCTGTATTGCTTCCGGGAACGTGAAGATTTGATGGATTGCTATGAGGCGGTATCCGGAGCCCGCTTGCATGCTACTTATTACCGTCCCGGCGGAGTGTATCGTGATTTACCCAACAGCATGCCGCAGTATCAAAAATCCAAATGGCATTCTGATGCCGAAGTCAAAAAGTTAAATCAAAGCCGTGAAGGCAGTTTGCTCGATTTTATCGAGGATTTTTGTCAGCGATTCCCAAAATGTGTCGATGAATATGAAACACTGCTGACCGATAACCGTATCTGGAAACAACGCACGGTGGGTATTGGTGTAGTGACACCGGAACGTGCATTGCAACTGGGATTCACCGGGCCAATGTTACGTGGCAGTGGCGTCGAGTGGGATTTACGACGTAAG